>JAESQI010000006.1 GCA_016765255.1 Robiginitomaculum sp.
TAATTCTTTTGAAAAAGAAACATTTGCAAAGGTTTTCTCGTAAAGTTTCATGTAGTTTCGTTCAAATAGTGTTGAATTTATAGTATTCCAGAAATTTGAAATTGGGTTTTTTGAGTTGAATTGATTTGTAGTAACACCTGCAGAAAAACGTATGATAGGTCTACTTAAATTGTCCCATTTATAGGTGAAACGAGCTTTTGGTCTGAATTGATTATCAGAAAATCCATAGTTAAATCCAACACCCATGCTTACCCATTTTCCGGTATCGTTTAAACTTTTAAAATAGTTTGCACCAATGGTAGAGTTCCAACCTTGAACGGTATTAAAGTTTAAGTCTCCAACAGGACCGTCAACATTGATAGACCATTTTTTATACGAGTTTTCATACGAATACCCCATCAAAGGGCTCATCCAAGTAAGTTTGTTTTGTTTTTACGTCCATGGAGTCTAAATATTTTTTAGATTTCCGAACTACTTCGATACTGTCCTTTATTACATAGTCACTAACCTCTTCTTTTGTTAGAGGAACTGGACGTAAATGATTCCAATAAACGGAATCCTTTTTTGTAGCTTCTTTTGCAAACGACAAAATTTCTTGTCCGAAGGTTTTAGTATTAAATTTTGGAGCAAAATTATAATTGCTTTATGCAGAAGTAAAAAGACCATTTACATGAAATCCAAATAGTCCTATTTTAAAATCAATGGTTTGTGAAATAACAATCCAAGCATTATTTTTTTCGACGTGATTGAAACTTTGTTTAAAGTGTAAAACATCTACCATCGGTAAATTTATTTGAGCTCCTGTAACCGAAATATCAGTACCATACAATGCCCAATCATCTTCAACAATATACACAAACCCACTAAAAACTCTGTCGTTTTTTCTTTTTGGAAGGATCTGAATTTTACTGATAAGGTGTCCG
Source organism: Robiginitomaculum sp. (assembly GCA_016765255.1). Lineage (GTDB taxonomy): Bacteria > Pseudomonadota > Alphaproteobacteria > Caulobacterales > Maricaulaceae > Robiginitomaculum_A. The sequence continues at coordinate 924 of JAESQI010000006.1, forward strand.
TTTTTATCATAAAATGTTCCCACTAGTTTATAATTATAATAGCTAAAAGCATAACTAGAAAGAGGAGATATAATTTCGTTTTCTATCTTAATTGTGTTTCGATAGAGGTTAAAANTCACGTCTTCTGCTCTATTAAAGCTAACGCCATTGTCTGTTCCACTAACTTTTGAAGCAATAATATGTTCTTTAAACTTATTTGGTTTTTGATGACTGATTTTTGATACTGTTTCCGATAAATAGATTATCCCACTTCTTGTAGAGTCTAATCCGCCACCTAAATCACCAACTTCACGTCCCAAAATTTTCTTTGGAGCATTTTTAATTTTATAAAGGCCTCTAGAATAAAAATCGGCTGTAAAAGCTTTAATTTTATTCATGTTCTTTTGCTTATTTGCAATTACACTTCTAATAAATTTATCGGCAGGGTTTTCTTTACTGTTGATATTAACTACGTCTAAAATAATTTCAACTTCCCTAAGCTGTACGTCCAATTTAAATGGAAATGAAGTAATCGTTACGTTCTTTTTTTGTGTTTTAAACCCTAAAAATTGAAACACAATGGTGTAATTTCCTGTTTTATTAATGTCAAGTTCATAGTTCCCAGTTTCGTTGGTAGTGGTTCCTGTAATTGTATGGTTTAAATAAATACTTACAAGAGATAACGTCTCTCCATTGGTGTCAGTAACAGTTCCATGTACTTGTGCAAAAAGAGACGAACAGGTAATTAGGAATATATATGCAAACTGGTTTTTCATAAAGCGGGTTTTTAATTTCTAAGACAAATTTATATCAAGCCTAAATAGAAGTCTCTCTAAATTTCGTTAAATAAGATACAAATTTTTATTAAAGTTGGTTTTACTACTTATTGAGACGATTCTTAACAAAGATTGTAACAGCAAAATTTTATATTTAAGAAGTCTTGAAAGATAAATATTCCCTTTTAAAAATGAGTATATTTGTAAGTTCAAACAAACAACAAAACAATGAGCGAATCTAGAAAAAGACAGGAAGCTTTATTATATCACGCAAAACCAAAACCAGGAAAAATTGAAGTTGTTCCAACAAAAAAATATGCCACACAACACGATTTGTCTTTGGCGTATTCTCCGGGAGTTGCAGCACCGTGTTTAGAAATAGAAAAAGACCCCAATAATGCCTATAAATATACTTCTAAAGGAAATTTAGTAGCTGTAATTACGAATGGAACAGCAGTTTTAGGATTAGGAAATATTGGTCCATTGGCATCAAAACCCGTAATGGAAGGAAAAGCCTTGTTGTTTAAAATATTTGCAGATATTGATGTGTTTGATATAGAGGTGGATGCCACAGATGTAGATAAATTTGTAGAAATTGTGAAGGCAATCGCCCCAACTTTTGGAGGGATAAACTTAGAAGATATAAAAGCACCGGAAGCTTTTGAAATAGAACGAAGATTAAAAGAAGAATTAGACATTCCTGTGATGCATGATGATCAGCATGGAACAGCAATTATATCTTCTGCAGCTTTAAAAAATGCAATTGAAATTACGGGGAAAGATATTTCAAAAGTGCGAATTGTTGTCAATGGAGCAGGAGCCGCAGCTATTTCTTGTACACGTTTGTATTTAAAACTTGGAGTAAAGCGAGAAAACGTTGTGATGTGTGATAGCAAAGGTGTTATCAGAAAAGACAGACAAGATTTAACGGAGCAAAAAGCTGAATTTGCAACTGATAAAGATGTCAATACACTTGAAGAGGCTATGCACAATGCAGATGTATTTATTGGCTTGTCTAAAGGAAATACGTTAACTCCAGCAATGTTGTTGTCAATGACAAAAGATCCAATTGTTTTTGCGATGGCAAATCCTACACCTGAAATTGATTATGATTTAGCGATAGAAACACGTGATGATATTATCATGGCAACAGGAAGGTCAGATCATCCAAATCAAGTAAATAATGTACTTGGATTTCCATTTATTTTTAGAGGTGCATTAGATGTTAGAGCAACAAAAATTAATGAAGAAATGAAAATGGCGGCAGTTCATGCTTTGGCAGACTTGGCAAAGAAAACGGTTCCAGAACAGGTAAATATAGTTTATGATGAAATCAGTTTGTCGTTTGGTAGAGAANACATCATTCCAAAACCTTTTGATCCAAGGTTAATTTATGAAATCCCTCCAGCAATTGCTAAAGCTGCAATGGATTCTGGAGTTGCTTTAGAGCCTATTACAGATTGGGAAGCCTATCAAGAAGAATTGATGGATCGTTCAGGTTTCGGAAGTAAAGAAGTTCGATTGATCCACAATAGAGCAAAAAGAAACCGAAAAAGAATTGTCTTTGCTGAAGCAGATCATTTAGATGTAATTAAAGCGGCACAAAGAGTACATGAAGAACGTATAGGTTACCCTATTTTATTGGGAAGAAAAGAAGTGATCATCGAATTAAAAGAAGAAATTGGTTTTACTGCTGATGTACCCATTATTGATCCAAAAACGGATGAAGAAAAATCACGAAGAGATCGTTTTGGGATAAGCTACTGGGAAAAACGTCAACGTAAAGGAATTACTTTGTTTGAGGCCAAGAAAAAGATGCGAGAACGTAATTATTTTGCAGCAATGATGGTAAATGAAGGTGATGCTGATGCAATGATTACAGGATATTCTAGGCCATATGCGTCTGTTGTAAAGCCAATACTAGAATTGATTGATAAAGCCAAAGGCGTTACACGAGTTGCGGCAACTAATTTAATGCTGACAAAAAAAGGACCTATTTTTTTAGCAGATACTACAATTAATATCAATCCTACAGCCAAAGATTTAGCAATAATTTCTCAAATGACCTATGCATTGGCCAGAATGTTTGGGATGAAGCCAAATATAGCGATGTTGTCGTTTTCAAATTTTGGATCATCAAATTCTGAGAGTGCAATTAAGATTAGAGAAGCTGTTTCGTATATTCATAGACATTTCCCGCATGTTGTTGTTGATGGAGAGGTGCAAGCAGATTTTGCTTTAAACAAAGACATGTTAGCAAAAGAGTTTCCGTTTTCTAAACTGAATGGAAAAAAAGTAAATGTGTTGATTTTTCCAAATTTAGATGCAGCAAATATCACCTATAAATTGATGAAGCAAGTTGATGGAGCAGAATCTATTGGACCTATTTTATTAGGACTAAAAAAACCTGTTCATATCATGCAGTTGGGAGCGAGTGTAGACGAAATGGTAAACATGGCAGCTGTAGCAATAATTGATGCGCAACAAAAAGAAAAAACAAATAAAAAGTAGTATACTTGCTTAAATTTCACAAATGATTACACAAATTAAAGGAAGGTTGGTTGAAAAAAATCCAACTCATGTTGTTGTAGATTGCTCCGGAGTAGGATATTTACTAAACATTTCTTTAAATACGTTTTCTGCAATCCCTGATAGTGAAGCCGTTCTTTTTTATACCCACCTTTCTATAAAAGAAGATGCTCATACATTGTATGGATTTATTGATAAAACAGAAAGAGAAATATTTAAATTACTAATCTCTGTTTCTGGTGTTGGGCCAAGCATTGCTAGAACAATGCTGTCGTCTATGGTTTCTGAAGAAATTCAGCAAGCAATTGCTACAGAAAACATTGCGTTGATTCAGTCTGTTAAAGGGATTGGAGCAAAGACAGCCCAAAGAGTTATTATCGATTTAAAAGATAAAATCTTAAAAACGTTTGACATGGATGTGATTTCTGTTTCTCAAAGCAATACAAACAAAGAAGAGGCGTTATCTGCTTTAGAAGTATTAGGGTTTAATAGAAAACAATCAGACAAAGTAATGAGCGCTATTGTACAAGAAAATAAAGACGCTACGGTAGAAGTTTTGATTAAGCAAGCGTTAAAAAAATTGTAATTCATTTGAAAAAAACTAAGTTCCATATTTTTGTATTAAGTATAGTGGCTTTTTTAGCATGTACACAAGTATACTCCCAAACTAATACTTCACAAAAAGATTCGATTGCAACAGCAAAGAAATCAGATACGATTCCTTATTTGTTGTACAATTTTGGATACAATCAGAAAGGAAATCTTTTTCTAAACAATTCTTCAACGTATGTTATTAGCTATGATAAAAATCTAAACAAATACATTATCGTTGAAAAAATTGGAAACTTTAAAATGGGGACGCCAATTTTTATGAGCCCTGCTGCATATAAAGAGTTTCGATTAAAAGAAGATATCAAGAATTATTTTAAAAGTAAGGTTGGTGCATTAAGTAAGAAAAAAGGAACTAAAGAAGCGCAAAAAAACCTCCTTCCAAAATACTATGTCAATTCTAAATTTTTTGAATCTATTTTTGGTGGAAATACCGTAGAGGTAATCCCAACAGGAAATATAAATATAAAGCTAGGAGGTATTTATCAGAATGTAGATAATCCTCAGTTGTCAGAAAACAACAGAAGTAGTTTTACCTTTGATTTTGATCAGCAAATAAGTTTAAGTTTGTTAGCTAAAATTGGAAAACGACTTAAAGTAACTGCCAATTATGACACTCAATCTACTTTCGATTTTCAAAATTTAATCAAATTAGAATATACGCCAACAGAAG
>JAESQI010000016.1 GCA_016765255.1 Robiginitomaculum sp.
AATCGCCGCCTGCGCGACGACAACCCCTCCCCAAGGCCAAGGGCAAACCTATCCGCCAATTGCAGGTCAATATCCAAATGGGCAAGTTCCGCCCCCGATACAAAATCCAAATAAGGATACACCAAAGGATACAACACAGCCAAACGCGACGCGAAATGCGGGTTCTGGTCTCACGCCCGCCTTTATGAACGGTAAAAATTTAAAACGAGTGGCGATCATTCTACCGTTTTCTGCCAAATCTGCCCGCCTTCGCGCCGAAGCAGAATCTATGTTGCACGCCGCCGAACTGGCCCTTTTTACCCGGGACGAAGATGATGTCTTGCTCATGACATTTGACAGTGCAGGTACGAGTAACGGGGCACGAATAGCGGCGCAAACCGCCGTAAAGCAAGGGGCTGATATCATCCTTGGCCCAATTTTAGCCGCCTCGGTTAAAGCATCAGGAGACATTGCCCTCAGAGCCGACACGCCGATGATCGCTTTTTCCACAGATACATCAGTAGCCAAACCCGGTGTATATCTCTTAAGCTTCCCGCCAGAAGCAGAAGTGAAAAGAGTTACAGAATTTGTTCGCCAATCTGGGGCGCGAAAATTTGCCTTTCTCGGGCCAGACTCCCGTTACGGCAAACGGGTTTTGGACGCTTATAATGACAGCGTCACCAATCTTGGCGGCGAAATAACGGGCGTCGAAATTTATCACGGCAATGATATCACGGTAATGCAAGACCCCGCCCGCAGACTGGCTCAGTTTTATACGCAAACCCACCTTGCCAATGAGGAAAAACTAGCAAATGGTCAGCCCGTAGAAGAGGCCGCCTTTCATGTGGTGATGCTTCCAGAAGGCGGCACGGCGCTGCGCTCACTGGCGCCCTTACTGCCGTTTTTTGAAGAAAATATAAATGCGTCCAGCGTACAATTTGTCGGCACAGGTCTCTGGAACAGGGGTGAAGTTGTTCGCGAACCTGCTCTGCGCGGCGGCATATTTGCAGGGCCAGACCAAGCAGAGCAGCAAGTCTTTGCCGCCAATTATGACGCGGTGTTTGGCGAGGAACCCTCTCGTCTCGCCTCGCTTGCCTATGACGGGTTAAACATTGCCGCCTTTGCCGCCAGTGGCGATCCAAAAAAACGAACGGCACGCCTCACCGACGACGCTGGTTTTTTTGGCGCGGACGGTTTAGTACGTTTTAACACGAATGGCCGCCCCGAACGCGGGCTTGCCATTTACCAGATTAAAAATGGTCGCTTCGTGATTATCGACCCCGCGCCTAAATCAACAAGCGGCACATCGTAAAATCAAATCTATTTTAAAACGTTCGTCATACCATAGGGGGAAATTATGAGCGGTAAAATACACAAGGTTGAATTTACGGGCAATGCTAGTGATTATTTTGGCATTTGGATTGTCAATGTATTGCTGTCGATTGTCACATTCGGCATTTATTCCGCTTGGGCCAAAGTCCGCAATAAAAAATATTTTTACGGCAACACGATTATTGATGATCATAGTTTTGACTATCATGCCACGGGGAAACAGATATTTATTGGACGGCTGATTGTCGGCGCAGGGCTTATGGTTTTGGGCCTTTTAAGTGCTGTGAGTCCCGTTTTATACCTAATTGGTGTGCTTGGTTTATTACTTGTTTTGCCTTGGATCATTGTGCGAGCCTTTCGGTTTAATGCACGGGTGAGCAGCTACCGTAATGTTCGGTTTAATTTTACAGGCGGCGCGGGCGAAGCGTTTCTAACATTTATCATTCTCCCCATCGCCAACGTGTTGACGCTTTACCTTGGCACACCTTTCATTTCGCGGGCCGCACACCGATTTACCACCAACAACCATCAATACGGAGATCGTAATTTTGAATTTTACTCTGATATAGGGCCTTATTATTCAGCCTTTTTTATTGCGCTTGGCCTCGCCATTGGCGGGATTGTTGTACTCAGTGCATTAGCAGGTAGCACACTCATATCCTTTAGTGGTGATTTGAATTCTATAAGTGAAGACGCCATGATTGGCATGGTCATCGTCATATATGTGGTTATGATTTTTATTATCATACCCGCCGCGCTCATCTATAAAGCGATTTTGCGAAATATTCTTTTTAACAATACTTCGCTTGACGATGTACACCACTTTACGTCTGACGTGCATGCGGGCCGTTATATTTGGATTATCGTGTCAAATGCTTTGGCGGCGGGATTAAGTTTTGGCATGCTCATTCCGTGGGGNCGGGTGCGTCTTGCANANTATATGGCGTCGGTCACNACCTTGATCTCCGAACAATCCTTAGANGGATATACNAGCGATGTCCAAGATAGNGCAGGCGTCATTTCGTCTGAATATATGGACATAGAAGGTTTTGACATTGATATAGGGTTATAATTACCGTGGCGCAGTTTTCAGAAAACCTCTACATACCCGGTCGGTATTTTAAAAACCAAAGCAGTACGGCCACGGATTGCACACTGATCATTGACGAAGAAAACGTCCATATTGAAAGCCGCGACGGACGGTATAAATCTCACCATTGCCAGCGGCGTGAATTAGTGATTGACCGAAAGATTGCCAAGATCGCCCGCAAAATTCATCTGCCAGACGGCATTGTGTTTGAAGCCAATGACCCAGATGTGGTTGATAGATTACGGCCTCATTCCCTTTGGGCGACATTGTCTAATACGGAGCGCTTTGGTTGGCATCTTTTACCTCTAGCTATAATCACACCATTTTTGGCCTACGCGCTCTATAAGCTTTTAATTCCATTGGTGATTTCTCTAGCTTTGATACTGACCCCAGACGGCCTCCTAAAAACAATTGATAAGAACTCGGTTAAATCTATAGACCTTGTGCTAACGGACACGTCAAAAATAGACGAAGGGCGGCAAGTCGAACTTACCCAATTATTTAACAGCCTACTTCTGGCCAGACAAAAATTGTCCCCTAAGCGAAAATATAATTATCAATTACTGTTTCGGTCATCAAAAATATTGGGCCCCAATGCCTTTGCCCTGCCGGGCGGCACGATTGTGCTGACGGACGAATTGGTAGAGGATTTTTCCGACGATTATATTCTCGCCGCCGTGCTCGCCCACGAAATTGGGCATGTGGAAAACCAACACAGTCTCAAACAATTATACCGCGCTCTTGGCATTGCCGCCATGGTCACACTCATTGCTGGGGACGCTGGCCCCCTACTAGAAGACGCCATATTGGAAGGATCCGCCGTCTTGTCTCTTTCCTTTTCCAGACAGCATGAATTACAAGCCGATGATTATTCCTTTGATTTACTGGTGTCCGCTGGCAGGCGCCCAGACGGACTTATTGATTTCTTTGAACAATTAAGTGAAGACATGCCCATGCCAAAAGAGGGTGAATGGCTGATGACCCACCCCCTAAGCCAAAAAAGGATTGCCAACATAAAAAATAAAATGGAGGCAAGGCCCTAACCCAACAACAATTCGTGGCTAAGGCGGTCGAGGACAAGCCGTCCTTTTGGTGTAGCGGCAAGGCGGTCATTTTTATGTTTAAGCAATTTTGCTTTCACATATAATTCGATAGTATCTGGGTTTAGGGGCCTTCCTGTTATGTCCTCAAATTTAGATAATGAAATGCCCGCCGAAATGCGTAGCCCCATTAGTAAATATTCCTGGCCCCAACTTTGCCCGTTTAATATTTCTTGCTTGGCCACGCCGTGGCCAAATTTTTGAATATGGTCTATATAATCTTGCGGTTTGAGCGCGCAAATTGTGGCCGTGCGCTCGCCATTATAAGTCATCCGCCCATGGGCACCCGGGCCAAGCCCCAAATAATCAGCACCTGTCCAATAGGCAAGGTTATGCCGAGAGCGCTGTCCTTTGGTTTTGGCAAAATTCGACACTTCATACCCGTTAAAACCAGCGCTTGATAAAATCTCTATGCCCGTTTCATAAAGATCCGCACTTTGGTCATCATCCACCGCTTTAAGGTTTCCGCGAAGCTCTGCCCGACCAAAGGCCGTGGATTTTTCTATGGTCAATTGATAGGCGGATATATGGCCAACGCCAGTATCAATCGCTGTCCGTAAATCCCGAGCCCAGTCCCGCGCACTCTGCCCAATACGTCCATAGATCAGATCAGCGGAAACACGCGGAATAATATCGACAGCCTGTTTTAAGGCAATTTGGGCCTGCTGCGCGTCATGATCACGGCCAAGAAATAACAACGCGTCTGTATCAAAACTTTGCACACCTATTGACACCCGCTCAATGCCTGCTTGGCACCAACCACGCAAAACCGCCTCCGTTATATCATTAGGATTGGCCTCAAGGCCGATTTCAATATCTTGGGCAGTCGACCAGAGTTTGACCGCCAAATCTATAATCAGACCTAAGTTTTTTGCGGTGAGGAGGGACGGTGTCCCGCCGCCAAAATGAAGACCAGCTAATCGGCGCGGCCCATATTTATCACGACCATAGCGCATATCATCCAAAATCGCGGCCACCAAAGCCGCCTGATTGTCGCCCTTGTTTTTATAAACATTAAAATCACAATACGGGCAAATGCGTGTGCAATAGGGCCAATGCACATAAAGACTTATATTTTGCGGATTGCCGCCCGCCAACACATTCTTGTTTTGCGGATTGCCGCCCGCCAACCCAATCCGCGGACTCATCAAGAGGGGAACCAGTCTTGGATAAATTTTGCAAAGGCATCGGCGCGGTGGCTTTTCGCGTGTTTTTCTTGTGGGTCTATCTGGGCAAATGTTTGGCTGTCTCCCAACATGCAAAATATAGGATCATAGCCAAATCCTTTTTTCCCCGAGGCGGCCAAACAATCTGCCCTTCAACCTTGCCCTCATATGTAGATATTTCGCCGCTAGGGAGCGCTAATGACAGGGCGCAAATAAACCGGGCCGTATTGGCACCGTCGTCCATACCGCCAACCCGAAGCATGTCTTCGTAAACCCGTGCCACGGCGTAGTTAAAATCACGACCTCCTTTTGGCAGTTCACCCCAGCGGGCCGAATAAATACCGGGCGCACCGCCAAGGGCGTCAACCGCCAACCCACTATCGTCCGACAATGCGGGCAGACTACTGGCAAATGCGGCGGCGCGGGCTTTCAACTCTGCGTTTTGCGCAAAGGTCGTGCCTGTTTCTTCAGGCTCATCCAAACCCAGTTCAGATGCACTCATTGTCTCTACACCAAACGGCGCTAACAAATCGCGAATTTCGCGTACCTTTCCCTCATTATGAGAAGCCACAACAAGTTTTGCCAAAGGTGGTTTGATCAGAAGCGTTTTTTTAGGATATGCAGTCATGCCCCCTCCTAACCCGTTTGCCAAAGTCGGTAAAGCCAGCATGTTGTTCATTTACACCTACCACATCTGTAAAAATAGCGATTTGACCTTGCTTTTTACCCTATTATTGTTTAACGATAAAATAACCCTTGTCCAAATTGAAAGGCGTGCCAAGACAATTATGACCGTAGAGCCTCTTTATTCCGATGATACTGCGCCGTCCGTACCCAGCCGTTCGACTGTGTTTTTGCAAGGCTTAATCACGTTTTTGTGGTGGGCAGCTTGGGCCGTATTGGCCGTCTTTATTATCGTTTTCCTCACTGCAAGTCTAGCGCTTGCTGGCGTCGAACCTCTCAAAAATCAACTTTTTACCGAGATCAACCCCGTCGCCGTGATCGTATCCTCTATGAGCATGATCATCGGGGTGGGAGCATTTCTAATCATATTAAAGCAATTACGCGCCATTTGCCAAACCTTGGTCATTGGCGACCCATTCGTGCCGCAAAACGCGCAAAGGCTGCGCATCATTTGGATTGCTGTGGCCGCCGCTGAAGTTTTGCGATTACTGTCTGGGTTTTTTCTATCAAGCCTCATGACCAATGGCATCGCCGCTCAAAATAATACCGTCGTTTCCCTCGACTTACGAATATCGGTCTGGTTTTTGGTATTTGCCTTTATTATATTTGCCGAAGTGTTCAGAGAAGGCACCCGCCTTCGCCAAGAACAGAAATTGACGGTATAATCATGGCTATTCATGTAAATCTTGACCGGGTTCTTGTAGATCGGCGCATGTCGTTAACCGAACTTGCGGATCGTGTTGGCATAACACTGGCCAATCTCTCTATTTTAAAAACGGGGAAAGCAAGAGCCGTTCGGTTTTCCACGCTCAACGCTCTGTGCCGAGAACTAAATTGCCAGCCCGCTGATCTTCTGGTGTACGCGCCAGACGAAAACGAAGACAGCGAAATTAAAGCGGCAGAATAGAGACAATTTTTAACACACTTACCCCTTGCCCGCCTTCTCCCAAACCGCTAAAAAGCTCCAATGAACTGGTTATCAAAATTAGCACCGCCCGGGGTCAAGAAAATCTTCACCAAGCGGGACACGCCGGATAATTTTTGGGTCAAATGCCCAAAGTCTGGGGAAATGGTCTTTCACAAAGACTTAGAAGCCAACTTACATGTGACTCCCGCCGGGCATCATATGCGCATTGGGCCTGAATACCGCTTAGGCTATACATTTGACGCAGGCAAATATGAGCGAGTCGATTTACCGGAAGTGGCTCATGATCCGCTGAAATTTAAAGACAGTAAAAAATATTCAGACCGCATAAAAGCTGCCCGTGCCAAAACAGGGGCCAATGACGCCATGGCGCTGGCGCAAGGCACGATACAAGGGATCGACACGCTGGTTCTGGTACAAAATTTCGCCTTTATGGGTGGTTCGCTCGGCATGGCGGCAGGCGAGGCATTTTTAACCGCCTGTGAATTGGCCATAAAAAAACGCCTACCTCTGATAATTTTCACGGCCGCTGGCGGCGCTCGTATGCAAGAGGGGGCTTTGTCCCTCATGCAACTCCCGCGCACAACCATTGGCGTGCAAATGCTCCGCGAAAACAATCTGCCCTATATTGTTGTCCTTACCGATCCGACAACCGGCGGCGTTACCGCCAGTTACGCTATGCTCGGAGATGTCCACCTCGCAGAGCCAGAAGCCCTGATCTGTTTTGCGGGCCCGCGTGTGATTGAACAAACCATTCGCGAAAAATTGCCTGAAGGGTTTCAGCGCTCTGAGTTTTTAAAAACAAAAGGTATGGTCGACCAAGTCGTGGCGCGCAAAGATTTGCCAGAGACACTGGCTAAAATACTCGGCGTATTGATGCAAACCAAGCGCAAACCTAAACATGCATAAAGACAGCCCGGCTCTAATCGAAGCCTTACAAAGCCTAGAGCGTCTGCACCCTAAAAAAATTGACCTTGGATTGTCGCGCATTACCCGCGTGTTAAAAGCGCTTGGCAATCCGCAAAATAAATTACCGCCCACAGTCCATATTGCAGGCACGAACGGGAAAGGCTCAACACTTGCTTTTTTGCGTGCTATATCTGAGACCCAAGGCTTAAAAGTTCATGTCTATACTTCGCCCCATCTGGTCAGTTTTTGCGAGCGCATTGTTCTGGCTGGGCATATGATTAGCGAAAACAAATTGCTGGATATCTTGGGGCGTGTGCAAATTGCCAATGCGGGCCAGCCCTTGTCCTTTTTTGAAGCAACTACGGCAGCTGCCTTTTT
>JAESQI010000017.1 GCA_016765255.1 Robiginitomaculum sp.
ATTTATTATGTATCGGTCGCGGGCGTGACGGGCAAAGATTTGGGGGCAAGCAAGTCCGTATCAAGTGCGGTTGAAAGAATTCGCAAACAAAGTGGCCTGCCTGTCATTGTCGGCTTTGGGGTTAAAACACCCAAGCAAGCCCAAGCCGTGGCCCAAGACGCCGACGCCGTTGTTGTCGGCTCTGCCATTGTTGACGCCTTTCACAAAGACGGCAAAGACGGAGCCATTGATTTGGTGAAATCATTGGCGAACGCTGTGCACACAGCGAATTGATACCTTAAATTTTATCGCCACATAAACATTTTTCAAAACTGCCATCTGGGACGAGACAAAGTTGCTCATAAAGGCCCATAAAATCATAATGGTTATACCCTTCTGCAATATGGTCGCCCTCGACACGTACATATGTTGTCCCTGTCATGCTGACGTCTTGACCAGAATTGGGACATTTTCCACGCATGGTGCAGAGCGTACATATCCAGTCTCCCTGACTGACGCTATGATCTATGGTAAAGTTTATATCCGCTACGAGTGAATTCATCAGTTTGTGAAAGACCTTAAACCCGTCTCGACCCGCCAAAGCTTGCCCGCCGAGTCCATGGGCTTTGGTATCTGGATTGAACATATCGTCAATTCCAGAAATATCCCCTTCATTCCAAACCCTTTGAAACCAAGTTTCTAAAAGTTGCTTATGTTCTGCCATATCTGCGCCCTCTCTAAATTTACGTTGCTAGAAATAATACCATATCCAGCGGAAATATCTATGGGCAGGTTGGCACGGCTTGGGCGCTCTGGCTACAAACTGTGTGTTGCAGCGAATCTTGGAATGACAAAGTTGCGGTTGGTTGGGCGGCGCACTGACCCAAACAGTGTATGGGCCACGGGCCAAGCCCGAGGACTGGTGTGACTACCCCTTCGCTGTCATCCCAGACTTGATCTGGGATCCGACACACATACCAAACTTGGAGCGTGAAACCAGATTCCAGCCTTCCCCGCCTATGCGGGGATAAGCGGAGACTGGAATGACAAATTATTTAGGTAAACGTATCCACGCCCTCTAAACTTGATCTATATTAAACCTGTCCCCCCGTTTTAGGCGTCAAGCATATGTAAGTTTGAGGCGGAGGGAGATGTCTGCGCCTTCGAATTGGGTAATTACATACCAATTCGTTTGCGTCGCGGCGTGTGCTCAGAGGGCCGTTGCGGGAAGTTTGTAAAGTTAAACAAGCTTCTGAACGTATAAAAAATGACATCCCCGCGTGGCTTTGGCCTTCGCGAAACATTTCTTCTACCCCTACGGTGTCCGGCGAGTTCGGAGCCACGCGGGCAAGCCTTGGCAACAGGGCAAAGAATATAGCACCCGAGCGAGAGGCAACTCTGCGCCGCCTATTCAGTTGTTTGAAAATTAAAAATTGATTCCCTAATTTTACTGATTGCAAATTAGGCTAAATTTTTGCTAACTTTTTTGCCAAGGCTTTCGCTAGTTTTAGAGCACCTTTATTGTCCCCACCTTCACCGTCAGTAAAAGGTAAATATAAATAGGGTTCAATCAATTCCAACTCGATAAGCAAAAGTCTTCCGTCATTTCCACGCAAAAAATCAACCCGCGCATAAAGCGGCGTAAAATCAAGTACGTCAAGAACGGCGCGAACTTGTTCACGTTCCGAGAGTGTCGGTTTGTAGGCGATCTCCTGCCCACCGTAAATAGCCTGCACCCTATAGTCTCCGTCTTTGGCCCGTTTATTTACCGCGTGGGAAAAACTGTCGCCAAAGTAAATGAACGAAAATTCTCCCTCACTGGTTACGCTGTTAATAAAAGGTTGGATGAGAGCACCCTCGGGAGGGCGTTCATCTTGCCCTGGAAAAGGGCCGCCCTTTTCATATAAAACTTGTCGCCACGCCCCGCCGCCGACCACGGGTTTGATCACAACTTTATCCGTGCCCAAAGTTTCCATGGCGCGTAAGACCCGTTCTTCGGATAATTTATCGACCACAATCGTGGGGATGGTAGCCGCGCCCTGACGGCCTAATTCTTCGAGATAGGTTTTGTTGGCATTCCATTTTAGGACGTCAAAACGATTAAAAAGATGGGTTTGTTGGCAGACTTTTGCCATGGCGGTCAAAAACTCATCTTCANTTTCTTCAAAATAATCCCAAACAAAAAGAGGTAGCATGGCCGCGTAATCGCTTGCACAATCAGGGGCGTCGCGCCAATTAACCAAAGATACATCCATGCCGTGGGCGGCAAAAGCTGGGGTTAATTTTTCGATTTCCTCTTCTTGTTCAAAAACATCACCGCGCCTATTTGGGCTGTTAGGCAGTAAATCCTCAGACAGTAAAATGCCGATTTTTTTCCGTTCCATCATAAAAATTCCTATCAATTACCAGTTAAGAATTAGCGGTTAAGGAAGCAGATAACAAGATAAGGATCATAACATACACATAATTTCTTGCTTTTCACGGTGGTCTCGACTAGGTCAGATTTTACACACAAACAGGATTTTATTATGCAGACACAATATGATGTTCTCGGAATTGGCAATGCAATTATGGATGTAATTGCCCCCGTTAAAAACAAGCTCCTCAAAGAGCAAAATATTGAAAAAGGCAGCATGACCCTTGTCGATGAGGCGCAAGCTCTTGGTCTGCATAAAGCCTTCAAAAACAACAGCCCTAAAATTGTAGAAGTCGCGGGCGGTTCTGGCGCCAATACAGTGGCGGGCATTGCTGCCCTTGGTGTCAGCGCAGCCTATATAGGCAAAGTAGCGGATGATGCAGTCGGCAGACGCTTTACCAAAAGCATGAGTGGGCTTGGCATTGCCTCAGCATTAAAGCCGCTTAAAAACGGCCCCGCAACCGCGCGGAGTTTGATCGCAGTGACACCAGATGGTGAACGGTCTATGAGTACATTTCTTGGTGCCAATGTGACATTTGGCCCCAAAGATGTGGATGCAAATTTGGTGAAAGCTTCGGCTGTCACCTATCTTGAAGGCTATCTTTTCGATACAGACGAACAAAAAGCCGCCTTTGTCAAAGCAGCTGAAATTGCTACGGCTGCAGGCCGCAAAGTAGCCCTCACCCTCTCGGATGCATTTTGCGTAGGCCGTCACCGCGCCGCCTTCCAACACCTTGTGGATAACCATGTGGATATCTTGTTTGCAAATAATGATGAACTTCTGTCTTTGTACGAAATGGATGATCTCGGCGATAGTTTACGCCGTGTTTGGAAGACGGGAACCACCGCCTGCGTCACTCGTTCCGAGCAAGGTTCAGTGATTATCGAAGACGGCAATGTCCATACAATCGCCTGNGTACCTGTGGATAAAGTTATTGACACGACGGGGGCAGGTGATCAATACGCTGCGGGTGTTCTAGCAGGGCGAGCCATGGGCCTCAGCTGGCAAGACGCGGGTCATCTAGGATCTTTGGCGGCAGCTGAAATCATCACCCATTTCGGAGCCCGCCCCGAAACCAGTATTCATGATTTGGCCATTGGCGGCATAGAGGCTCTATAAAACTGTATTTCTGCAAATGGTGGATTTAGCCCTTTAGGACTTCGACGACCGTTTCTATACTGGCATTAAGAGCAGGGTCTTGTTTGCGCAGGGCTTCGATACGCTTAACCGCATGTATAACCGTTGTGTGGTCACGTCCGCCAAACCGTCTGCCGATATCAGGCAATGAGCGCGTGGTCAGAGATTTGGCCAGATACATAGCCACTTGACGTGGGCGGGCAATAGCCCGAGAGCGCCGCTTGGAAAGAATTTCGTCAATCGTAATATTAAATTCCTTGGCACAAGCACGTTGAATTTTATCAACGGTGGGCCGAGAATTACTCGAATACCGAGAATGAGCTAGTGCGTCTTGCACACTTTCTAGCGTGAGGGGCCGTCCTAAAAATTCAAGACGGGCGACAATTTGGGAGAATGCGCCTTCTAGGTCACGCGGTGTTGCATTGATACGCGCCGCTAAATGATCACGTGCATTTTGCGGCATAGCGAGGCTCGGATATCCGTTTTGACGCCGCCGTTCAATCAACTTGTCCAAAATTCGCAAGCGCAATTCATAATCACAGGCGCTGATATCGCACAATAGACCACCGCATAAATATGATTTGAGGCGCTCGCTGGCTTTATCAATAGCGTGCGGATGGCGGTCAGCTGCGAGCAGGATTTGTTTGCCGTCATCCACAAGGGCAATCAAAGTATGTAATAATTCTTCTTGGGAGCCAGGTCTATCCGCAATAAAATGCGCGTCATCAATGATCAACATATCCACATCGCGCAAGCTGGATTTAAAATTATCAATGGCAGTGCGACCTTGGGAACGAACAGATTGGACAAAACTGGCAACAAAGTCTTCAGCAGAAATCAATTTCACTCGACGTCCTGGATTTTGCAAAGCGGCTTCGTGTTTGATCGCATACAGAAGGTGAGTTTTGCCCATACCGTGCGGCCCGTAAATAAGAACAGGGTTGTAAGGCGTTTCGAGAGACCCTGCAATGCGGCGCGCCACAGCGTAAGCGAGTTCGTTAGACGGGCCGACGACAAAATTATCAAAGGTGAAACGATGCCTGTTATTGTCACCCTCGGATCGGTTTGCAGTGCCTGCATTTGCTTGTCCTGCATTAGGTGGGTTGAAATCAAAAGCTGTTTCCTGATCCAAATTTTGTAACGACACAGATTTATTTCGTTTAACCGGCGTTTCGATAGAGTCGGTAGGTTTACTGGCTTTGACATCAGCGCATGCACATATCTCGACATCGCGTTTGTCATGCCCCGCCCATAATGTACGAACCAATTCGCCGTATTTGCTATCAATGCGCCCTGCCACAAACCGTGATTGGGCCGTGAGGGCAACAGAACTCGCGTTTTCACACTGAAAGGCGAGTTGGCCTGTCCAGGATTTATGTACGCGTTCACCTAGCCGTCCTCGCAACTCATCTTGTACCTTATGCCAGGTGGCTTCTGCATTTATATGCGCGTGGGATGTTTGTGTATTATTCTCGTTTATGCTCAAATTTGATCCAAATTTAGAGGCGGACATACTAGCATTTTGAAAGCTACGGGGCGAGCCATTAGGCTTTGACGTCTGCGCAGTCTCACTTTTATCATCGCGCATATCCGTCAAAACAAACCCCAAGTGGTGTCGTTGGCTTAAATAGATCAAACCATTGAAATATATAACAAAATTATTAAATCTAGTCAGAAATTAGCGGCTTCATCCTAGTTTTTTCTCAAGAAGGCCTCCCCATATGAAGCCATCTTCTCCCCTTATAAAGACGGTTTTTGGGACGAGGTCAACGGTCAAAATTTACATTTTTAGGCAATATTACACTTGACTCTAAAAAACGTAAACTTCACGGACACTTGGCTGAATAATAATTTTTAAGCTCGTGTAATAAATTTCCAACCCATATTCATTCACACGAATTAAACAACAAAAAACCCAGCCTCAAAGGCTGGGTTTGCAAAGAATTGGTTTTAGCCCTGATTTAAGGGGGCTTTTCTCTAGCTAAGCGCCTTAACTCGCTTGGTAAGGCGTGAAATTTTACGAGCGCCCGTATTTTTGTGAAATACACCTTTGCCGACGGCGCGCATAAGTGCAGGCTCTGCTTTTGCTAGAGCGTCCTGAGCCAATTTTGCGTCGCCAGAAATGATTGCATCTTCTACTTTGCGTAAATCTGTACGTACAGAAGAGCGACGGTTCTTGTTTGTAGCGGTTTTGCGGGCCATTTTACGCACGCATTTTTTTGCAGATGAAGTATTTGCCATGATTTCCTCGTATATGCTGAAAGTTCAGCTAATTTTGAACTGCGCGTATAGACCGAAGGCGGGGGGGCGTCAACTCCCTTATACGGTATTTATCGGCAATTAGACCGTGATTATTTATTGGTGAAATGCGGGGTGCGTTTTTCTGAAAACGCGGACATGCCTTCTTTTTGATCTTCTGTTGAAAACATAGACTGAAACAGACGTCGTTCAAAATGAATACCTTGGGTCAGACTTGTCTCAAAAGCCGTATTGACGGCTTCTTTGGTCATCATAGCAATGGGACGGGATTGATGGGCTATTTTTTTAGCCGCCTCCATAGCGACGTCCATAAGTTCGTCGAGTGGAACGACCCGCGATACAAGACCACATGCATGGGCTTCCTCTGCCCGCATCGTACGCCCAGTTAGGCACATATCCATAGCTTTAGATTTACCAACAAAGCGGGCCAGTCTTTGTGTACCGCCCGCACCCGGCATTACGCCCAGATTGATTTCTGGTTGTCCAAATTTTGCGTTATCCGCCGCAATTATAAAGTCGCACATCATGGCAATTTCACAGCCACCACCCAGTGCATAGCCAGCTACAGCAGCAATGATGGGTTTACGAAAACGGGCGACAGCCTCCCAGTAAAGCCCAAATACATCATGGTTATACATGTCCAAATAAGTACCGTCTTTAAGCTCTTTAATATCGGCACCCGCCGCGAAGGCTTTATCAGACCCTGTGATAATCACACAGCCTGTTTCGTCATCAACTTCAAGTTTTTCCAAAGCTTGAGCAAGCTCCATGGTCAGTTCATTACACAGGGCATTTAACGCTTTGGGGCGGTTAAGCTTGATGATGCACACGCCACTTTCTTTTGTCACTTCTAGGGTATTATAGGCCATGAATTTCACTTTCTTGTGGATAGAGGCGCGTTTTACGCTCATGAACCCAAAGAGTCACGGACTAAATTTGGCAGTGTGGGCAGTAAAAAGTTGATCGTCCCGATTGCTTGGCGCGGGTAATTGTCCCTTTACACCCTGTAGTGGGGCAAGCATGTTCCTCATGGCCATACACTTTAAAACGGTGCTGAAAATAGCCAAGCGCCCCGTCTACGCCTGCGAAATCCTTGAGAGTTGAGCCGCCCGCTTTGATTGCAGCCTCTAGGGTACGTTTTATTTCATGGCTTAATGTCTCGCACTCATCTTGCGAAACATCACAAGATTTTCGAAACGGCGAAATTTTAGAATCATAAAGAGCTTCGCATACATAAATATTGCCCAGCCCCGCCACGACGCGTTGATCAAGCAGGGCCGTTTTAATCGGGGATTTTTTTTTGGTGAGAGCATCTCGGAGTATTGGCCCGCTAAATTGGTTTGACAGTGGTTCTGGCCCAAGGTCTTTCATACGGCCTAGTTCCCCTTTTTCCAAAAGTTCCATAAACCCGAACCGTCTGGGATCATTATAAATGATCAGGGGCGGAGGATCACCACTCATCGTGAAAATCACATGGTCATGCTTTGGGTTTGTGTTGCCGCTGTCGATTGGAACAAGAGACGTGGAACGCGGAGCGTGACCGGGATCATCAGTGCCCGCCTCGATTGTAAAACGTCCAGACATACCAAGGTGCATGAGCAGAGTTTCGCCGCTTGAAAGCTCGGCCACAAGAAATTTGGCGCGGCGGGTAAGGCGGATTAAAGTTTTGCCCTCAAGGCGAGTGATAAAATCATTTGGAAAAGGAAAGCGGATATCTTTGCGGTTTAACAGCACGGATTTGAATGTTCGCCCTTCCATAATAGGCGCAAGCCCATTTTTGACGGTTTCAACTTCTGGCAATTCAGGCATAGTTTCCTTTGTCTTTTCTATTTAATAGGCGTAAATGGGGAATATGACAAAAGAAAAGACCATAGATTTTGGATTTAAAACGGTAAAGGCATCTGAAAAAGCGGGCCATGTCCGCGAAGTATTTGACAGTGTCGCCGCTAAATATGATGTGATGAACGACGCTATGAGCATGGGGATCCACCGCGTGTGGAAAAATATGGCCATGGCTAAGATAAATCCTCAACCTGGTGAAGTCCTTATTGATGTGGCGGGTGGTACGGGAGATTTATCGCGCCGCTTTATCACGGCTGCCGAGAAAGTACTCCTGCGTAGAGGCGGCGTGCCCGCCAAGGCCTATGTATGCGATATTAACGCCGAAATGCTGTTGGCAGGTGTGGACGAGGTGAAGGATAATGGTCTAGACCTAACCCGTGTGTGCGGGGACGCGCAAACTCTACCCTTCCCAGATAATTTCGCTGACGTGATCACGATTTCCTTTGGCATTCGCAACGTAACCGATAGGGATATGGCACTGGCTGATTTTCATAGGGTCTTAAAACCTGGTGGTCGTTTCTATTGCCTGGAATTTACAACGCCGCCAACGGAGTGGCTTCGGAAATTCTATGATGCATATTCATTTGCTGTCATCCCGCGCTTGGGCGGCATTCTCACGGGTGACCGTGATAGTTATCAATACTTAGTTGAAAGTATTCGCAAATTTCCAAAACAGGAAAAGTTTGCAGGCATGTTAAAATCGGCCAAGTTTCGCCGGGTTAATTATCAAGACTATAGTGGCGGGATATGCGCACTGCATTGGGGCTGGAAAGTTTAAAGCCTGAGCCCATAATCACACTGCCTTATTTTAATAATGATCGTCCAATATTGAGGAATTTTTCGCGGCGGCGATTGATCAGGGCTTGGCTGTCCAAAAGGCTTAACTCTTTGAGTATTTTGCAAATGGCGGCCCCAACAGACTTTATCGCGATTTCAGGCTGTCGGTGAGCGCCGCCAATAGGTTCTTTGATAATTTTGTCAATGACGCCGAGTTCTTTTAAATCTATAGCCGTAATCTTCATGGCTTTTGCCGCGTCTTTGGCCTTGGCCCCGTCGCGCCATAATATGGACGCGCAGCCTTCGGGCGAAATCACCGAGTAAATCGAATGCTCCAACATGGCAACACAGTCAGAAGAGGCGATGGCCACGGCTCCGCCGCTCCCACCTTCGCCGATGATCACGGAGATAAAGGGGGTTGTGAGCGACAAGCTTTTATCAATAGACCGGGCGATGGCTTCGGCTTGCCCGCGCTCTTCTGCGCCGCGCCCAGGGTATGCGCCTGCCGTATCAACAAGGGAAATAACAGGCAGTGAAAACCGTTCGGCCAATTCCATAAGGCGCACGGCTTTGCGGTAGCCTTCTGGGTTTGCCATGCCAAAATTATGCTGTAAACGTGTGTTCGTATCATGCCCTTTTTCGTGCCCCATAATGACAATGGATTGGCCTTTAATTTTACCAAGCCCACCGATCAGTGCATTATCATCCCCAAATTTACGGTCGCCAGAAAGAGGCGTGAAATCGGAAACCAATCCCTTGATATAGTGACTGAAATGTGGACGGTTTGGGTGCCGCGCCACTTGGGTTTTTTCCCAAGGGCCGAGCTTTGCATAAATGGATTTAAGTTGTTTATTGGCTTTATCTTGTAATTGGACAACCTCTTTGGATACATCGAGGGCATTGGGGCCATTTAATGTTCTAAGCGCGTCAATCTTGCTATCGAGCACGGCAATAGGCCGTTCAAAATCCAGATAGGTGCGCGTACTTTGTATGGCTGTTTGGTCACTATTCATGCTTAAGTCCATTATTTCCAAGCGGCCTATATTACCCGACGCGGTGCCGGGTGCAAGAGTATGCTTGTGAATTTTTCTACAGGTTTTTTTCGCTTAAAGGGTGCTTGGTTT
>JAESQI010000018.1 GCA_016765255.1 Robiginitomaculum sp.
CCCATCGTAATACCGATGGTTAGAAAGCACCACGAGATCAGCACCCAAGGCCGAAGCCATCTTGCCCAGACCGCGTCAACACGGCCTTCAATAAGGGCGGCTACCGAGAACGAAAACGCCATAGAAAAACCTACATATCCCAAATATAAAAACGGCGGATGAAAGGCGAGGCCCGGGTCTTGCAGAAGCGGGTTTAAGCCCTGTCCATTTATGGGCACAGGGTTTAAGCGTAAAAACGGATTTGACGTGAATAAGATAAAGGCTAAAAATCCGACGCCGATCATCCCTTGTATACTCAAGGCCCGCGCTTTTAATCCTGCGGGCAAAGCCTTACCAAAGAGTGGAACAAGCGCACCGTAAATACTCAAAATTAACACCCATAACAGCATAGAGCCTTCATGGTTGCCCCACACACCACTGATTTTATACAGGAGCGGTTTGTCTGTGTGGGAGTTTAGAGCCGTGAGTTTGACCGAAAAATCTGACGCAATAAATACAATGGTAAGGGCCAAAAATGACAGAGAGATAAACACAAATTGCGCGACAGCTGCTCTATCGCCAAAGGCCATCATCCGCGTATTATTTTGCCGCGCCCCGACCATCGGCAATACCGATTGCGCGCATGCAATCAGCAAGGCAAGGATCAATGTGATCTGTCCAAATTCAGCTACCAAAATACGCCCCTATTCTATTTCTTATCGTGCGTTTAACGCGTGGTTTATAATTTCGACTTTACCCACGCCTCGACACGCTCTTCCATTATATTAAGCGGAACTGGGCCAGAGGCAATAATAACATTGTGATATTCGCGAATATCAAATTTATCCCCGAGACGGGTTTTGGCGTCTTCGCGTAATGACAGGATTTTAAGCATACCGATTTTATAAGCCGTAGCTTGTCCCGGCATGACGATATAGCGCTCAATCGCTTTGATACAGTCATTTTCAGGGTTAGGTGTATTGTCGGTCAAATATTTAATCGCCTGTTCGCGAGACCATTTTTTATCGTGAATACCTGTGTCGACAACAAGGCGCGCTGCTCTCCAAAGCTCCATGGCTAGGCGACCAAAGTCAGAATACGGGTCTTGGTAAAACCCCATTTCTTTAGGCAGAAATTCCGAATACAAACCCCAGCCTTCACTATAGGCGGTTATGCCGCTAAATTTGCGGAATTTGGGAATATTTTCAAGCTCTTGCTGAATGGCGATTTGCATATGATGACCTGGAATACCTTCGTGGTAAGCTAGGGCTTCCATCTGATATTTTGGCATGTCGGTAATTTCATACAGATTTGCGTAATACATTCCGGGGCGAGAACCATCGGGCGCTGGGCGGTTGTAAAAAGCTTTACCTGCTGATTTTTCGCGGAAAGCCTCCACTTGTTTGACCACTAAATCCGCTTTGGGTTTGACCATGAACACATCGTCAAGCCTTGTTTTCATTGTGTTGATAATCTCTTCGGCACGGGTTAAATAAGCTGCCCTGCCCGCGTCTGAATCTTCGTAAATTTGCGCAGGGTCAGTTTTAAGATGCACGAAAAATTCTTGCAAACTCCCTTTAAACCCAACGGTTTTCATAATCGTGCGCATTTCTGTGTGAATACGCTCAACTTCGGACAGGCCAAGGTTATGAATTTCAGTCGCTGTCATATCCGTAGTGGTCATTTGCTTGAGGCGAGATTTATAATAAGCCACCCCGTCTGGCAATTTCCACACCCCGTCATCAGTTGAGGCCCGCGATTGCTGGGACTCCATCTCGGCAATTAAGCCTTCATAAGCAGGCTTAAACGAGGTGAGAAGCGCGGTGATTGCACCTTTAAATAACGCCTGTTCTTGTTCATCAGAGAGGTCGAGTTTTTTGACCTTCCCTTCAAAATCTGTGAGCAGGGTCGAATAGTCCCCTTCATCAAACGGGGCGCCTTTGATAATATTACGCGCATCCCTTAGCACATGGTCATACACATAAAGCGGCGGCATAATGCCTTTGGACGCGCTGGTTTTTGCATTCTTCAAATGCTCGTCCATATACGATTTTACACCGTTCAGACGGGCTATATAAGCTTCCGCATCCTCAACCGACCCAATGCGGTGCTGGTTGATCATAAAAGTAGGAATACCTGACTGAACACCAAACATCTGGTTAAAGGTATAGCCGTAATCCCAGTATTTTGCAGTCGCCAGATCATCTTCAACACTCTCAACAAATAGGCGATAGGACAGGGCATGATTTTCATCAAGGTCAGCAATATTGTAACTGCTTTTAAGATGTTCAAGATTGGCACGGTCTTCATCAAGGCGCTCTAAAAAGAAAGCTTTGCTTGGATTATTCCATTTATCATAATCTGTTTTAATGCCAAGTTGGGTGAGAAATTGCGGGTAGTGACCCACCGAGTCCATAAAAACTTTTTCAAACCATACATCCAGCTTTTCATTTTGTGTGAGCGCCTGCTCTTGGTTCGTAGATGCGGGCGAATTTGCCGTCTCTTTTGGAGAACATGCCCCTAAAGCAAATAGGCATGTCGTTAAGATAACTATGTTTTTCATTATATTCCCCTTATGAATTTATTATTTTTGTGTGTCAGTAACATAGGCGTCAACTTGTTCTTCTAGGATAGATAGTGGCAAAGAGCCTCTTGCGAGAATAACATCATGAAATATCCGAATATCAAAATCTGCGCCGAGAGCCGTTTTGGATTTTGTCTTCAATTCCTGAATTTTCAACATGCCAATTTTATAGGCAGTGGCTTGCCCCGGCCAGACAATATAGCGGTCGATTTCCGCCCTGATATCGCCCTCAGGATTAGCAATATTTTCAAGCATATACTGAACAGCTTGTTCCCGTGTCCATTTTTTCGAATGAATACCTGTATCAACAACGAGACGGGCTGCTCTGAAAATTTCCATGGATAGCCGCCCGAAATCTTTATAGGGATCCGTATATAGACCAAGCTCAGCGGGTACACTTTCCGCGTAAAGTGCCCAACCTTCTATATAGGCCGTATGACCGCCTTGTTTACGAAATTCAGGAATACCGTCCAGTTCCAAACTAATGGCAATTTGCATATGGTGACCGGGAATACCTTCGTGGTAAGCGAGGGCTTGCATCAAGTATGTCGGCTGTTGGCGCACATCTTTCAGATTGATGAAATATGTTCCGGGCCTAGAGCCGTCCAAAGCGGGTTGATCATAAAACGCGCCAAATGCCGTGGCTTCGCGAAATGGCTCCACCCGTTTGACAATCATATCTGCCTTGGGCTTGGTGATAAACAAACCGTCTAACTTCCCTTTCATATTGTCGATTATGGCGGTCGCCTCGCGCATATATTGAGCGCGGCCTTTGTCATCATTAGAGAATGTAAATTGGCTATCGCTGCGCAGGAAATTATAAAAAGCTTGCAAGTCACCTTTAAACTCCACCTGCTTCATAATTGCCCGCATTTCGTCTTGAATTCGTGCAACTTCGGCGAGGCCAATATTATGAATTTCGTCAGCCGTTAAGTCGGTCGTGGTGTAATATTTCAAGCGTGATTGGTAATAAGCCTCCCCGTTTGGTAACTTCCACGCCCCGTCATCATTACCTGCTTGCTTTGCGTGTGCTTTAAACTTTGCAATCAAATCCGTATAGGCTGGCTTAACCGAGCCCAGCAAAGCAGTTGCGGCTTGGTCTATCAGGGCGTTTTTAAGCGCGTCNTCAATATCCAATGCATTGATTTTAGCCTTGACATCGGAAAAGAGCGGACTGTCTGTTTCACCATTATATGGCTGGCCTGCAATTACATTTTCGCTTGCAGTAATCAATTTAGCATACACGAATTTTGGCAAGACAATGCCGCGCTCGAATTGCGCCTGCATACGGGTGCTATATTGACCTATATAACGCTGTGTTTGCGTGAGGCGGGCAATGTAAGCTTTCGCATCTTGCGCGCTTTCAACAGCATGAAAATTGACCATGAATGTCGGAAATTCGGTATGGGGGCCGCTCATATGGTTAAACACATATTCATGACCCAAATATGCGTGTGTCGATTTATTCATTGCAGCGTCGTAGTCAAATAAACGGAATGAGAGTTTGCCTTGCACGTCCAACCGTTCAAAATTAAAATTCTTCTTCATCTCCGACGTCCAATGTTGGCCGAGAGCATATTCCTCGTCAATGGCGGCTTGGGATACATCATCAACTTGGTCTTGGGCGTCTTTGATACCCAAATAAGTTTTTGTCAGAGGAGAACTGGCCAAACTATCTTGATAGCGGTCCTCGAACCAGTCGTTAATGCGCAATGTCTCAGATTGAACATGTGCTTTTGTACCCGCGTCTTGAACAGAGATATCTTTTGAACATCCGCCAAAAATNATAAGCGTGCTAACAAGAAAGCTCGATAGTAATAATTTCCCGCTATTTTGCATCTACCCTCATCCGTTTTAAAAACATGTGAAATATACATATATTTTTATTGTGGAGAAATAAAGCAACAATCNTTCAGTTTTTTCTCACATACCGAAATAATACGACATTGAAGGCGATGCTGTGTAGCGTCTTAACATTNTTACACATAAACTATTCAAATGGAGAAGATGATTCGGGATACTGCCAAAAAAAATGACAGAAAAGGTCGCTGGACTTTTTATGTCTGGATAGCTTTATTCGCCCTTATCACGGTTTGCAGCACGTCTGCATTGGCTTGGCAAGGCAAGTCATGGGGCATGCCTGCATTTATTCTTTTGATGGGAGTCGCAATTGTCTCGGTACTGGCCATTTTAACCCTGACCATACACCTGACAAGTTCACATCATTCCAGTTTAAAGTCAGCGGAGATATCTCCTGCAATGTTAGCGCATTTTATGAACTCGCCATTCCCAAGTGCCATTATCATCAATGAACGGGTCGACAGCGCCAATACGGCATATATGNATTTGGCCCGCGAACTCGGCGTCCTCATCATAGACGGGGAGGCTCCGTCATTAGGCGCCCTATTTGGCGGCGTAGATAAAGACGCTGCCGCCGCAATTTACCGACTTCACCACGGGCCACAAGACAGTGTTGAGAGCGGAGAAATTATACACATGCTAACAGATAAGGGACTGAAAGCTTTCAACATCAAAGTCACAACTTTTAAGGCGGAGCAAATCTGGCGTATCGAAGACATTTCCAGCCAAAAACAGCAAGGTGCCCCTCAATTGAGCGAAGCGCCTATTGGTTTGTTTTCTGTCGAGCCCGATGGGCGCATCATAGACATGAATGATGTCATCCTAGACTGGTTGGGTTTTAATAGAGATGCTTTGCCAGAAAACATAAGTGCATTTATTGAAAATCCGGAAGCTCTCTTGGAAGGTGCAAATGTTTCGGGCAACATCATTCGGTGTGACACAAGACTAATAACCAGCAAAGGCGTATTATCTCCAACCATGATGTGTGGTCAATGGAATGAGGCGTCAAATGATAAATACTATGCAAGTGTTGCCGTTTATGGGCATTCTAATTTTACGGCGCGGCAAGAGAATGCTAAAGACAGCAATGATGCATCTTACGGCGACACTATAAATTTAAACATATTCGAAGATGCCCCCTTTGGAGTGTTCAGGCTTGATAGTAATGACATTTCCAAGGCCAAGATTATTTGGGGCAATACCGTGTTTTTTGACATGGTTAAACAGGACATTGTCGTCAATACACATGAGACTTCACTGTTTTCCTCCCTGTTTGACGGCAATGACGTGACACAAAGCTTCTTGGATACGGGCGTCACTATTGACAATCGCCCCATTGATTTGCAATTAGCAGGCGTCGAAAATCGACAGGTCAATGTCTATTTTTCAAATAGTGGTGACCACGGACAGATGGCGTATTTGATTGATATTTCCAAACGCAAAGAACTTGAAGACCGCC
Organism: Robiginitomaculum sp.; assembly: GCA_016765255.1. Lineage (GTDB taxonomy): Bacteria > Pseudomonadota > Alphaproteobacteria > Caulobacterales > Maricaulaceae > Robiginitomaculum_A. Next base: position 5,883 of record JAESQI010000018.1, read on the forward strand.
TCATGCAATCGCAAAAAATGCAAGCTATTGGACAATTGGCGGGCGGCGTTGCCCATGATTTCAACAATCTTTTGACGGTTATTCGCCNCAACACGGATGAATTATTGGGCCGACATCCAATCGGAGATCCGTCCTATCCTGAATTGCAACAAATCAACCAAACCGTCGCGAGGTCTGCTGATTTGGTTGGCAAGCTCTTAGCCTTTTCGCGCAAACAAACCATGCGACTTGAGGCCTTAGATGTCAGCAGCATATTGTCTGATCTCACCGTTATGCTCAAACGAGTATTGGTGGAACGCATACAACTTGATGTGATTCACGGGCGTAATTTACCGCCCATNTTGGCAGACAAAAGCCAGTTTGATACCATTTTCATGAATTTATGTGTCAATGCTCGTGACGCTATGATTGAGGTAGGAAAATCGGGCACGATCACCCTTAAGTCATATTGTGCCACGCCAGATGATTTTAGCAATGACGACATTACGACAACAGAAAACGGCGGATTTGTTATCGTCGAAGTGAAAGACACAGGCACGGGTATGAGCGCAGAGACCCAAAAGAAAATTTTCGAACCGTTCTTTACTACCAANGAGCAAGGCAAAGGCACAGGGCTCGGCNTTGCNACCGTCTACGGCATTGTCGAACAATCAGGCGGGTATTTACGTGTGGACAGTCAATTGGGCACAGGCACAACGTTCAGAGTTTACCTGCCCATTGCCAATGAAAAAACCACTGAACAGATTAAACCAAAACCAAAACCTATTCACGTCAAACCCGCAAACCTTGCAGGCCAAGGGAGAATCCTGTTTGTCGAAGACGAAGACGCCGTTCGCGCCATCGCCGCAAAGACCTCGCGCAAACGCGGCTACACCGTGATCGAAGCTTGCGACGGAGAGGAAGCCTACGAAATCCTTGAAGGAGGTACGGATGATTTTGATCTGATGATTTCCGATGTCGTCATGCCGGGAATGGACGGCCCGACCCTGCTCAAAAAAGGAAGAAAGCTCCTCGGTGGCGCTCAGATCGTGTTTATTTCAGGCTATGCCAAAGAAGAATTCTCCGACCTCCTCGCCGAAGAGCCCGATGTGACCTTCCTCCCCAAACCCTTCACGCTAGCCCAACTGGCCGAGAAGGTTAAATCAGCAATTGGGGACGCGTCCTAACGCTAAAGGGTAAGCGTCAATCTAAGACGCGCTCGTATCGCCAATCCACGGATTGAAAACATCAACACCCGCAATATCAAAATCAAAAACATTGCGCGTCACGATTGTCAGCCTGTTATAGAAAGCCGTGGCAGTATGCACTTTTATTCTTCGATTACCTACTGATTAGAAATTGGATTTTCAATAAAAGCTGTGGTGATTTTATCAACAAGGTTTTTGAGTTCAGTTATGCTCTCTACGCTTTTATTTGCCATTGCTGATACGACTATTCCTTGTTCTGGAAAAACAACGAATACGGAAAAGCTGCCCACTGCCACACCATTGTGATGATAAGCGGGTAACACGACGTCGTCGCCAATTCCCCAATCACTGACGCGCCAACCATGTGCGTATTGTTCCCCGCCATTTTCTCGCCCCTCTTGCGGGATATCGAGTAAAGTTGCGCGGGCGTTTTCTGATAACAGTCTGTCATCAAGCATAGCAGAGCCAAGCTTGACGAGGTCCGTTGGTGTTGAAACTATGCCGCCAGATGGCCACCGAATAGAATTATCAACACGGAATGCGGGCTTATAGCGTCCGTTTTGTGTGTCATAGAGCGTTACGAGATTAGATTTATTTTTTTCGAGTTGCGTATGCGTCATGCCAAGCGGGGCAAAAACTGCGTCGTTCAAAACATCCTCAAAAGAAGTATTCGTTACGCTCTCCGCAGCCAAGCCAGCTAGATTATATCCTAAGCTTGTATATTGATATTGAGTACCCGGCTCGAATAACAGCGCAGATTTTTCGATCACCTTAATCGAATCCCGTACTGAAGAAAAATGCCGCCTATTGCGGTGTTCCCAAATTGGAAAACAAAAACAATTTCCATAATTTCGGATGCCACTACGTTGGCTCATTGTTTGGCCGAGCGTGACACGTTTCACCTCCCCTTTAAGCGTTATATCATACTTACCCATTGGCTTGTCAAAATCTATCAAGCCCTTGTCATATAAACGCCCGATCGCCATTGCAGTTACAGCCTTCGATGTACTGCCAATTCTGAATTGATGATCAAAGCTAATTTCCCTTTTTTCTTTAATATCAGCACAGCCCCTAGCCGCTCGCCAAATAAGCTTACCATCTATTGCAACGGCAATAGAAATGGCGGGCATATCTGACAAATCAGCAGTTTCGAGAAAACTTAATTCGGCGGCACCCGCTGCTTTCCCCCATTGCTCGTCTCGGAGATCAGTAATCAAAGGCGTTTCATTGTCTTGCTCAAAATCGCTCCAACCTGAATTGTAAACAAAGACAGGTTCAAAGAATTTGAAAGTTAGAACTATCAAGATGAGCAGTGTCACTGCTGCTATTTTCCATTTACGCATAATTATTATCCTCATGTATTTTTTGATGTTAGGTCATACTTCGTGCGAGCCGCATCCATGTTTTCCCAATAGAAAAGCTCGTTAAGGTCACAGCCAAACGCTGCTGCTAGCTTCATCGCCAACTCTAGGGAGGGGAGATATTGCCTTGTTTCCAGCGCGACGATTGTTTGGCGCGTAACGCCTACTTTTTGTGCGAGCTTCGCTTGTGTAATTTCGCCCGCGTCAAACCGTAATCGTCGTAGATTGTTTTTTATTGCTAGATTAGTCATTTCGGCATTTTCTCATCATATCCGTTGTTCACTGATGTGCCATAGGCAGATAGCCTCACGATAATTTGCACAAGGTAGGAAGCAACCATGAGCGCAATGATGATATTTCCGATTATGAAATTGGTTAGCAATTCCATAGCGGGCGGAGGCAAAAAACCTAAAATGAAGGAAAATAGTGTAAGCAAGACGAGCAAAACTATATATCCAGCCTTTATGCCGCGAGCTTCAATAATGGCGTCACGCTCGTCCTTTACGCGGTAATCCTTACGAAACATAAGATATGCGAGAAATAGAGCCGCTAACATCATCCACGAATCGATTGCCAAAGTGTTGCCCTGTCCAACATGTAAGTCGATATCTATGTGCATAAGCGTTGCTGCCAAATGGCCAAGGATAAGGCCCGTACCAGCAGTTTGAACCCACAGTGTTTTTTCGGGTGCCCCCGGCTCAGTTTCGTTCTCAGTATGAAGTGTGTTCCATTGTCGTTTTACAAAACCAGCCCAAGCAAGCAGACCTAGCGCGCCAATCCAACCCGTTGATAAGCCAGTATGGATGGAAGACAAGGCCAATGCGGCACCTAATATTAAAGCCCCCCCGACAAATACAATGATTTTCATTTATGACTCCACATTAGCAATGAATACTATACCAGACATAAAGTCTGGTAGACCAGACGTCAACTAAACTTTCACACAGATACATGTTATAGCTATCCACTATTGTGCAAACTACATTACGAATGTCCACTTCTGCCGCCCCATCCAGTATAAGAAATCTCCCGCACTATTCAGCGTCCATCAAATCGTATTGTTGAGCATCCTTTCAAAGCTATTCCGCATTTCAGTAAGTGATGGGGCATTCCCAAAGGGTAACGAATTATGCTTTTTAACCACATTGCTCGGCGGCTAAAAGCTCTTTCATTCTCGTGGCCACTTGCTTATTTTGCTTCAAAATCATCAAAATATTGAATAATTTTTAAAAAAATTGAAACGGCTTGAATTGTATGTATAGTGGGCTAGAATCAACATAAAATACGCTATACTGTATTCAAATGAACATCAATATGTACTCTTTTTGTTCTTTTTACTTGCACACCCAGAACAAACAGGGTACATGACAATCAGGCAGTCCAAAACCAAGCCGTGATTTTATAGATAACCGAGGGGCTCCGGTTATTCATTGATAAGGAGCCTAACATGGCTAAAAACAGAACACCCCTCACCGTTGTTGGCAAAGTAAAAGATGCCAATAAATCAGCCGCCCTCGAAGCTGCTCTTAGCCAAATTGACCGTGCTTTTGGTAAAGGCTCAGTCATGAAATTGGGCTCCAAACAAAACATGGACATAGAAGCTATTTCAACAGGTTCTATTGGTCTTGACGTCGCTCTCGGCATTGGCGGCCTGCCGCAGGGACGGGTTGTCGAAATTTACGGGCCAGAAAGCTCTGGTAAAACAACACTGGCCCTACACGTCATTGCAGAAGCTCAAAAAGCAGGCGGGGTCGCCGCCTTTATTGATGCGGAACATGCCTTGGACCCTATATATGCGGCTAACCTTGGGGTGGACGTGAATGAACTTCTCATCTCCCAACCCGATACGGGCGAGCAAGCCCTTGAAATTACCGATACACTGGTTCGCTCTGGCGCGGTCAGTGTGCTTGTAATTGATTCTGTGGCCGCCCTCACCCCTCGCGCCGAACTTGAAGGCGATATGGGCGATAGCCTGCCGGGTCTGCAAGCCCGCCTGATGAGCCAAGCTTTACGCAAGCTAACCGCGTCCATTTCAAAATCAGGTTGTATGGTGATTTTCATCAATCAAATCCGCATGAAAATCGGGGTGATGTATGGTTCGCCCGAAACCACAACTGGTGGCAATGCTCTTAAATTTTATTCCTCCGTTCGTCTCGACATTCGCCGCATTGGCGCCATTAAATACCGCGACGAAGTGATCGGCAATCAGACACGGGTCAAAGTGGTCAAAAACAAAGTTGCACCCCCATTCCGCCAAGTTGAATTTGACATTATGTACGGGCAAGGCATTTCCAAAACTGGCGAGATCATTGATCTGGGCGTACAAGCAGGCGTGGTTGAAAAATCAGGCTCTTGGTATTCCTACAATGATGAACGGATTGGGCAGGGCCGTGAAAATGTGCGCGCCTTCCTGCTTGAACATCCAGAAGTGGCCGAGCGGATCGAGCGGCAAATTCGCATGAATGAAGGCCTGATCGAAGAAGAACTATTGGTTTCGAAAGACAGCAAAGACGGAGAGGACGCTTTAGAGGCTTAACGCCCGCAAAATAGTTGATAATATACCAAATGGACGCTTGGCAGTGCTAGGCGTCCATTTTATATGTTAGGAACACATTACGGTAAAATTTAGGGTTTGGCATGACGGCATTACGCGATATTCGCAAACAATTCCTTGGTTTTTTTGAAACCAATGATCACAGGATTGAAAAATCTAGTCCGCTCGTGCCGGATAATGATCCAACCTTGCTGTTTACCAATGCTGGCATGGTACAATTTAAAAACCTGTTTACGGGTGCAGAAACTCCAAAATTTCCCCGCGCCGTAACCTCGCAAAAATGTGTGCGCGCGGGCGGCAAACATAGTGATTTGGACAATGTTGGGTATACGGCCCGTCACCATACATTTTTCGAAATGCTCGGTAATTTTTCCTTTGGCGATTACTTTAAAGACGACGCCATAAAATATGCGTGGGATTTGCTTACCAAAGATTTTGGCTTGTCCAAAGATAAGCTCCTGATCACCGTCTACCACACAGACGACGAGGCCCGCGCCATTTGGAAAAAAGTGGCGGGTGTTTCCGATAGTCAAATCATCAGCATTGCCACGTCGGATAATTTTTGGGCCATGGGGGATACGGGGCCGTGCGGGCCGTGTTCGGAAATTTTCTATGACCACGGCGACAAAATCCCCGGTGGGCCACCCGGGTCCCCCGACGAGGACGGGGACAGATTTATCGAAATCTGGAATCTGGTCTTTATGCAATATGAAAAATTTAGCGGTGGCAAACAAACCGAACTGCCCAAACCGTCCATTGATACGGGTATGGGCCTTGAGCGAGTGGCGGCTATTTTGCAAGGCGTGCATAATAATTACGACATAGATTTATTTAAAAATCTGATTGCTGCCAGCGTGGAAGAGAGCAATGTCAAAGCGCAAGGCGAGGCAATGTTCTCCCACCGCGTCATTGCAGACCATCTCCGCGCCGCCTCCTTCCTGATCGCTGACGGGGTTAGCCCGTCCAAAGAAGGACGCGGATATGTGCTGCGCCGCATCATGCGCCGCGCTATGCGCCACGCCCATATATTGGGGACGCCCGAACCTTTGATGCACAGGCTCGTCCCTGCGCTTGTTACCGAAATGGGGGATGCGTTTGGCGAACTCAAACGTGCCCAAGAAAATATTGAAACAACCATGCTAGAAGAAGAAGAACGGTTTCGCAAAACCCTCGGACGCGGCACGGCACTTCTCGATAGTGCTACCGCCAATTTAAAAGACGGGGACACCCTGTCTGGCAATGTCGCCTTTAAGCTTTACGATACTTACGGCTTCCCGCTCGACTTGACCCAAGACGCGCTGCGTTCCAAAGGAATAGACGTGGACGTGGACGGATACGAAGCCGCCATGAAAATCCAAAAAGACACTGCCCGCGCTCATTGGAGCGGGTCTGGCGACGCTGGGGCTGACGCGCTCTGGCTCGGTTTACGCGAACAATTCGGGCCCACTGAGTTTACTGGATATGAACGCTTAACGGGGGAAAGCCAAATACTCGCTATTATAAAAGAGGGCCAACTCGTTAGCGAAGCAGGCCCAGATGAAGCCGTACAATTACTCACCAAATCAACGCCGTTTTACGCCGAAAGTGGCGGTCAGGCTGGCGACAAAGGCAGTGCCGTTTTTGAGGATGGGCAGGCGGTGATTACAGATGTCAAAAAATTTGTGGGCGATTTACATGTGCATATGGTTACGCTGGCACGCGGCCACATCAAACAAGGCGGCAATGTTCGTTTGCATGTTGACCCGTCAAACCGCCGCACCACAATGAGTAATCACTCCGCCACCCATCTTGTCCACGAAGCCTTGCGGCGCGTGCTGGGAACTCATGTTACCCAAAAGGGACAAATGGTAGACGGAGAACGTATTCGTTTTGATTTTTCCCACGGTAAGGGCGTCACCGCCGAGGAACTCAGCCAAATCGAAACTCAAGTCAATCAGGTGATTTTAGACAATAGCGAAGCCACTACAAAACTCATGGCGCCTGACGCTGCGATTGAGGCGGGGCGATGGCATTGTTCGGCGAAAAATACGGCGATGAAGTTCGCGTTCTCTCTCTTGGCAATGTGCCAGACGGAGAAGATCATCCTTATTCGGTCGAATTATGCGGGGGGACACATGTGACGCGCACTGGCGATATTGGCCTGTTTAAAATCACATCCGAATCCGCAGTTGCCTCTGGCATTCGCCGTATTGAAGCCGTGACTGGCGAGGCGGCACGGACATATTTGGAGACGCAGGCAGGCTTTGCAAAATCGGCTGCCGACGCGTTGAAAATAAAAATATCCGACGTGCCGATGCGCATGTTATCCTTGGCCAAAGAAAAACGAGAGCTTGAAAAAGAAGTCTCCAAGCTCAAGAAAAAATTAGCGATTGGCGGTAGCGGAGGCGGCGCGTCCGTTGAAGAAATAAACGGCGTCAAATTTATAGGACTTGTTCTGGAAGGCGTGAGCGGCAAAGATTTGCGCACAATGATCGAAGAACAAAAACAAAAACTCGGGTCTGGGATTGTTGCTTTCGTCGCCGTGGACGACGGAAAAGTCGCTGTTGCCGTTGGCGTCACGCCCGACTTGACCAAGGATTATAACGCGGCCACCCTGGTAAATCTCGGGGCTGAACAAGTTGGCGGACGCGGCGGAGGGCGGCCCGATATGGCTCAAGCCGGTGGTAGTAAAGTTGAAAATGCAGACGCAGCATTGGCTGCAATTAAAGCAGGAATTTCATGAGAGAAGTAATTATGACGAAGGAAATACCATGACCAACACTATAAAAATAAATTATATCGAATTTCCAGTAACCGACATGGCGTCGAGTAAAGCGTT
>JAESQI010000019.1 GCA_016765255.1 Robiginitomaculum sp.
ATAAAGCCCTTGATCTTTTGGGGGACATATACCTTGCAGGGCCCGTATTGGGCAGGGTCACAAGTGTTTGTGCAGGACATGCTCTGAACCACCAATTGTTACAGGCGTTGTTTGCAGACAAAACCGCGTGGAAGTTCATTCATTTGGCGACTGCAGATGAAAGTGTTTCCGTGCTTGAAGAAGTGCAATCGGCACTGTAAGACAGGCTTTCGAAGTTTTAATAAAAAATGATCGTATTCTGTTTGACCTGAGCGCCATAATCTGGTTTTCAATCTAACAGAAGTTTATGGGCAGTTTTGTGCAGGTATATATGACTAAATCCGTTTGTTTTCAGCAATTACGCATGAGCATTGTCGCTTTAGTCATTGGCCTTGTCTTGTCTGGGTGTTCCACATTTGGCTCTAAAAGCAAGCAAAAACTAGCCTATGAAGAGCGTCCTGCCGAAACCCTTTATAATAATGCCATAAGAGATATGGATACTGGGCGATATGACCGTGCAATATTGTTTTTTGACGAAGTTGAGCGCCAGCATCCGTTCTCCCGTTGGGCGAGGCGCTCAATGCTTATGTCTGCCTATGCCCACTATAGTTCTGGTGATTATGATGACGCGATTACATCGTCCGAACGGTTTATCAGTTTGCATCCTGGTAGTGATTCTACGCCCTATGCTTATTACCTAATTGCCATATGCCATTATGAACAGATTTTTGACGTTGGTCGGGATCAAGGGACAACGGTATTGGCGGAAGCTTCATTACAACAAGTTGTAAGACGGTATCCTGATTCTGATTATGCGCGGGATGCACGTTTGAAATTGGAACTTACCCATGACCATTTGGCGGGTAAAGAAATGGATGTAGGGCGTTGGTATCTGCGTCAAAACCACTATTTAGCTGCGATTGGTAGATTTAAAAATGTCGTTAGAACTTACGAAACAACCTCACAAGTTGAAGAGGCCATGCATAGATTGGTGGAAAGCTATGTGTCGCTTGGTTTGATCGGGGAAGCAAAACAAGTTGGGTCGGTTCTTGGTTATAATTACCCTGCGGGCGATTGGTATTTTGATAGCTATAATTTATTGTCAAAATACGGAGTCGATTTACAGGTTGAACTTAAAGTAAAAAGAGAGCGTGGTTATTGGATCCGCTTGAAAGAACGCCTGTTTTAGGAGACTGCGACAAGGGGAATGTGCGCCAATGCTTAGCGAGATATCCATTCGCAATGTTGTTCTAATCCGTTCTCTTGATTTGGATATTGAAACGGGGCTAACAGCACTCACTGGGGAAACGGGAGCTGGGAAGTCCATCATTTTGGACGCTCTAGGGATGGCCATAGGTGCGCGCTCTGATAAAGGGCTTGTACGGAGCGGCGCAGAGAAAGCCCAATGTACGGCAAGATTTAAAGTCCCTCCTCAGCATAAAGTGTGGCGTTTATTACATGAAGCTGGGTTCGAGTCTGACGCACATGAAGATTTAGTCTTAAGGCGGGTAATCGCAAAGGATGGACGGTCACGGGCATATATAAATGATAATCCTGCAGGGCAAAAATTACTCGCCGAAATTGGCAGACAATTATTAGAGGTTCATGGCCAACATGATGGTCGCGGCCTCCTCGATAACACAACTCATATTGGGTTACTTGATCAATTTGGCGAGTTATCGGGGTTAGTACAGACTTGCAAGGATCGTTTCGAGCAGTATAGGCTGGCAAAGGGCACGCTCGAAAACCTTGAAAAACGCCAAAGCAAATCACTTGAAGACAGAGACTATATCGAGCATGCCATAGCTGAGTTGGATAGGCTTGCACCTGTGTCTGGAGAAGACGAAACCCTAGCATCAGAGCGCAGATTACTGCAACATGCGCAAGGGGCAGTATCTGAATTGGAAAGTGCGCAACAGGCCTTAGGGGGGGGACGGGGCCCATGAAGCCCGTATTGGTCAAGCGCTCTCGGGACTTGAGCGTGTTCGCGCTAAAATTGGCGGAGGCGAGGGAGATAGTGTAGCCGTAACAGCATTGCAATTAGCTTCTCACTCTCTCGAAAAAGCTCTGATTGAGTTAGAAGAAGCCCGTAATGCTGTTGATAATGCCGCGCAAATTTTTGCATTTGAACCCGGGCGTCTGGATTTAATAGAAGAGCGACTTTTTGCTTTGCGTGCTTGCGCAAGAAAATATGAAGTTGATGTGAATGGGCTTGGAAATTTACGAAAAAATTTCGGCGATGAACTTTTGGCACTTGAACATTTTAGTGACACTCTATCTGGTGCAAAGAAACAGCATGATGTGGCTTTTAAATCTTATGATTTGTCAGCCAGAGCCCTCACAAAATCGCGTCAAGATTGCGCGCAGAATCTTGATAAGAGAGTGTGTGCTGAATTGCCTCCTTTAAAAATGCAAAATGCTCGGTTTGTGACAAAAATTGAACAAGGCCCAGACACGGCAACAGGGCGAGACCTTGTCTTATTTGAAGTTTCCACCAATCCAGGCTCAGCATTTGGGCCGCTCGGAAAAATTGCATCGGGCGGTGAATTGTCAAGATTTTCACTGGCGATAAAAGTGGCTCTGGTCGGAAAATCTGCACACAAAACCAATAAAGTGATGGTGTTTGATGAAGTCGATAGCGGCGTAGGTGGGGCCGTGGCTGTAGCCGTCGGGAAACGCCTCGCACAACTCGCCACACATGAACAGGTCTTGGTGGTTACTCACTCTCCGCANGTGTCGGCTTGTGCAAACCATCAACTTTTAATTCAAAAAACATCAGGAAAAGATGAAACCCTTACCAGTGTGCATGTTCTCACAAAGGACGAGCGCGAGGAAGAAATTGCTCGTATGCTGGCGGGGGAAAGTATTACAGATGAAGCGCGGGCAGCAGCGCGGCAGCTTATGCAAAGCTCATGAGCGAACGGGCCGCATTAACCGAAGCGCAAGCCAAGCGTAAGCTCAATATGTTAAGTCTTGAAATTCGCGCCAATGACGAACTTTACTACGAGAATGATGCGCCTCGTATCAGTGACGGTGACTACGATGATTTGCGCGCCGAATTATTGGAGTTAGAGTCAGCGTTTCCGCACTTAATTGCAAAAAACAGCCCGAGCCAAAGAGTTGGTGCGAAGCCATCTGGAAATTTTGCAAAAATTACACACGCCGTCCCGATGTTATCTCTGGACAATGCCTTTAATGACAGGGATGTAAAAGATTTTTGCAAGCGTATCCGAAAATTTTTAAACTTAGAAGCTGATATACAAATCGGCTTTACGGCTGAGCCAAAAATAGATGGTTTATCGGCGTCTATACGCTATGAGAATGGCTCGCTCGTCCACGCAGCAACACGGGGTGATGGCCGCATTGGCGAAGATATTACGTCCAATATACGAACCCTTAAAAATGTTCCTCATACCTTATTGGGATCAGGCTGGCCAAATGTGTTAGACGTGCGAGGCGAGGTTTATATTGACCATGTTGATTTTGCCGCCATGAACACGGAGCAAGAAAAAATAGGCAAGCAGCCCTATAAAAACCCACGCAATGCGGCAGCAGGGAGCTTGCGTCAAATTGACCCGAATATAACTGCAAATCGTCCTCTGAAGTTTTTTGCCTATGCATGGGGGGAGGTGAGCCAACCGCTTGCAGGTACTCAATATAGGGCGGTTGAGAAATTAGGAAAATGGGGGTTTTCCGTCAATCCATTGACGAAATTATGTGTGAATGCAGATGATCTTATCACTCATTACCGTCTGATTGAGGAGATGCGTAATCGGCTTGGTTACGACATTGACGGGGTGGTTTATAAGGTTGATGCGTTGGAATTGCAGGCTCGGCTCGGTTTTGTATCTCGCGCCCCTCGTTGGGCGATTGCCCATAAATTCCCAGCGGAAAAAGCGGTTACGACGATTAAAACTATTGATATTCAAGTGGGTCGTACGGGCGCCCTCACGCCCGTTGCGCGTCTGGCTCCTGTCACAGTAGGCGGGGTGGTTGTCTCCAATGCAACTTTGCACAATGAAGATGAAATTGCCCGCAAGGACATTCGCATTGGAGACACAGTCGAAATCCAAAGAGCTGGCGACGTTATCCCACAAGTGCTGCGGGTGCTTGATGCGGATAGGGACGGACGATCTAAGCCCTTTTTAATGCCAAAAAAATGTCCTGTCTGTAAGAGCGAGGCTGTACGCGAGCTTGATGCAAATGGTGATGAGGATGTAGTTCGGCGCTGTACAAATGGATTAGCATGCCCAGCCCAAGCTANTGAAAGTTTAAAGCATTTTGTTTCAAGACGCGCATTTGATATTGACGGAATGGGGGGGAAGAAAATCGAAGGTTTTTATGAGAAAGGCTTTATTAAAGAGCCTGCCGATATTTTCACACTCGAACACAACAATCGCGCTATCAAATTGGAAACTTGGGAAGGGTGGGGAGAGCAAAGTGCGCGTAATTTATATGCCGCAATAAATGCAAGACGCGAAATTTCTTTCACTCGGTTTTTATATGCGCTTGGTATTCGCCATGTTGGACATGGTAATGCTGATCTCATTGCCAAACATTATCTCAATTTTAAGAAATTTTTATTTGCTATCCGCTCTGCAAACGGAATGATAGGGGAAGAATGGGCGGAGCTATTATCGATTGAAGGCGTCGGCGCGGCATGTGCAAATTCACTCATAGAATTTTTCAATGGGCCGCAAAATGCAAATATAGTCGCGTCACTCTTGAAACAAGTAGATGTTCGAGACGCGCAAGCACCAAGCTCTAATAGTGTGGTGTCTGGAAAGACGGTGGTGTTTACAGGTAAACTCGAATTGATGAGCCGTGATGAAGCCAAAGCCAAGGCGCAAAGTTTGGGGGCAAAGGTTTCGGGGTCTGTGTCCGCGAAAACTGATTACCTTGTTGCGGGGCCTGGGGCGGGGTCAAAGCTAAAAAAGGCCGAGAAATTGGAGGTTGAGATTTTGACGGAAACCCAGTGGTTAGAGCTGATATCGTGATTATTGCTCTATAATATTAAAATGACGTTCAATGTTTTTCGATGCTTTATGCCACCGGCTTTCGCGGGTTCGTTCTAAGTGATAATCAAAGGCAGCTTTGTCGACAAATTCTTCGTAAAGTGAAAATCTGCACGGGTCGTTATCATCAGCCGTCAGGCTGAATTCCAAGCAACCCGGTTCGGCTAGAGTCAGTTGAATATGCTCTTTCATTGCTATTTTGAGCAATTCTAATTGGGCGGCAGGTACGATGACAAAACCGCACATTACTACTTTACTCATATGATTTTACGCAGGCTTACAGGCGATCTCCAACCATTTGTAAACATCAGTATTCACAAGTGGCCCTATTTCTTTCAAGACTCGGGTGTGATAAGCATTAAGCCAATCCAGTTCAACAGGATTTAGCAATTGTTTGTCAATTAAATTTTGGTCGATTGGGGCAAGGGTTAACGTGTGGAAACCCATCATATCCCGCTCACCGCCCTTAATTGGGGCAAGGGGAGTGACGTATTGTAAGTTTTCAATACGGATACCAAATGCGCCCGTTTTGTAATATCCAGGTTCATTTGAGACAATCATACCAGCTTCAAGCGGGACAGAACTTGGTGATTTTGCGATACGCTGTGGCCCTTCGTGAACCCCTAAATAAGCGCCGACGCCGTGGCCCGTGCCGTGGTCATAATCAAGCCCGTAGGCCCACAGGGCCATGCGCGCGAGGGCGTCCAGAGCATGACCCGTCGTGCCCTTTGGGAAGCGGACTTGCGACAGGGCAATATGGCCTTTGAGAACGAGGGTGAAGCATTTGCGCATTTCGGCGTTTGGTTTGCCAATCGGCACTGTGCGGGTGATATCGGTCGTGCCGTCACTATATTGACCGCCGCTATCAATGAGGAATAAAGAGCCAGACTCTAGCATTTTTGTGGTGGCCTTGCTTACTCGGTAATGGACAATCGCCCCGTTGGAGCCGGCGCCCGAAATGCTCTCGAAACTTAAATCTTTCAGTAAACCTGTTTCTGCCCGGAAACCTTCTAGTTTTTGCGCGGCTTTTATTTCGTCGACCGACCCGTCTTGGGCCTCTGTTGCCAGCCAATGGAGAAAATTAGTTACCGCCGCTCCGTCTCGGATATGGGCGGCGATTGCTCCGGCAATTTCTGCTTGGTTTTTACGGGCCTTGGGCAGGGCAATAGGGTCTTGAGCGCGCACTATATGTGCTCCCGCCATTTCCAAAGTATCAAACATAAAGCTGGAACTCATGGACGGATCAACCATGACGGATTGGCCCTTTAAATCTATGAGCCTAGAGGGCAGAGTTTCTTCCTTTGAGATTGAAACCTGATTGCCAAAATGGGTACGGATTTCTTTGGTGATTTTTTCTGGAGCAATAAATAATTCCACTGCGCCGTCACTGTCTATGAGCACGCTAGAGAGAGGGAGGGGCGAACACATAACGTCACCGCCGCGAATATTTAAGAGCCACGCTATCGAGGAAGGCGATGTGATCAGGGCTTTATCAGCGCTTTTGTCGCGTAGAATTTTCGCGATCTGTTGGCGTTTTTTTGTGTGATCTAAGCCTGCCAACTCTAAGGGCTGAATGGTGATAGGGGCCTTGGGAGCAGGTGGGCGGCCTTCCCATGCTTGGTCTATTGGGTTGAGAGATACAGCACATAACTCGGCGCCAGATTTATTGGCGGCTTCATTCAAAATTTTGAGAGCGTCAGGGCTGTGGAGGCGCGGGTCATATCCGATTTTTGCCTTCTTTGATACGTTCTCGGTGAGCCACTTGCTCATGCCAGAGTTTTCCAATCGGTGATAGGCATAGAGAGTTTCGTCGACTTGGGCGCGGACTTGTAAAGTATAACGGCCATCGACAAATACGGCGGCATTGTCCAAGAGAACGATTGCAGCGCCCGCCGAGCCCGTAAACCCCGTCGCCCACATTAGGCGCTCATTACAATCGGGCAAATACTCATTATTATACTCGTCTTCATGAGGAATAAGAAATCCGTCAAGGCCTGCGGATTTAAGCGCTTGCCGTAATTTTGGTAAGTTTTTTTGGCCAAATTCAGGCCCGCCCTGCACATCGAAATTTTGTATCATAGTGTCTCCTTAGTTTCGTACCGTAATCTCAAAGCCGTAGTGGTCAAGCCCTTAGATGCTGACACCGCTAAGTATAAATAAGTTTAATCTATAGTTAAAATAAGGTATGCATAAATGCATATCAATGTTGATGTATTATGCGTTCATATAATTCCAACTCACCCTATATACAGCATGAGAATTCAAACCGTCTCAATGGTGAGTGCGGATTTAAAGAGGAGAAGTAGTATGGCTAAATTTTTTAACCCTGCTGACGCTACAAGTGTAAAAGTGAATATTTCAGTGGCGCCTGTCATGAAGACAAGCCCCAATATGGATTTCCTTGTGCGCCGAGTAGCGCGCAGTCAACGTCGTAATCGTCGCGCACTTTAACACGCGCTACATGATGTTTTAAGTATGTCCTCGTCCTTAATTGGGCGGGGGCTTTTTTATGCTTTTTTCATGGTGAGGCTTGTCCAACCTGCAAGTGACGCATGTCGGGTTAAGTGTAAACCTTGCGCTTTATAGGCAAGAACGACCTTGCCAGATTGTTCATCAAGCAAGCCTGATAAAATAACCGCGCCATTTGGCTTTAATGCCTGTGCAATATCGGGGGCGAGGGTAATCAGCGGGCCCGCGAGAATGTTGGCGAAAATGAGGTCAAACTCTTGCACTGCTATTAGCCCGTCTTGTTTGAAGGCATGTATAAGATGCGCGACTTGATTTAGGACTGCATTGTCATCTGTCACTTGAACGGCGTCCCCGTCAATGTCAGAGGCTTGAACGGGAATGTTTAAAGCTTTTGCGGCTGCGATGGCCAAAACACCCGCCCCGCATCCAAGATCGAGAATTTGGCTCGGGGTGTTGTTTTGAATATAATCGTCAAACGCCAATAAACAGCCTTTTGTCGTGCCGTGATGGCCAGTGCCAAAGGCAATGCCTGCATCTATTTGTATAGGGTAGGGGCAATCTGGCGGAATTTTGTCGGCGTCATGGGAGCCGTACACAAAAAACCGTCCCGCTAATACGGGCGGCAGGCCAGCTTGTGATTTTGCAGTCCAGTCTTCGTCTGGGAGTTGCGTGATGAAGTGTTCTAACCCGTCCAGTTCCAGAGTTTTGAGGCAAGCTTGGGCTTCCGCCTCATGTGCGAACAAAGCTTGCACATGCATATGCTGTGGCCCGTCTTCAAATACCGACACGGCCAAAGCTTTCATTTCCGCATCGAAACCTAATGTATCTGATAGGGTGAAAATTACATCACTAGGCCCTCTGATAAATAGGGCAAAGGGTGGGGTATCTATATCGCTCATAATTTATTATCGCTCGGTTAAAAATATTGAAGACCATTATCTAGCATTTGTGATCCTTTGGCGTAAACATGCGATTTAAGTTAAATAATTATTGATTATCAATAATAAATCTCGTAAGGTTTATAAAATCTGGTTCGGTAAGGTAAGTCTTTACATAACTTGGTTGCAGAAAATTCAATCCTGTTGGGGGAATACACAATGTTAAAAATCGAAAACATCCACAAGCGTTTTGGCAATGTACATGCCCTCAATAATGTCAGTCTTGACCTAAAGCCTGGCCTTTTTGGGCTACTTGGGCCCAATGGTGCGGGTAAATCGACTTTGATGCGCACCCTTGCTACGCTCCAGCTTCCTGATGAAGGCCGCGTAACTTATAATGATGTGGATATTGCAAAAACACCTGATGTGATGCGTAAAGTGCTTGGATATCTACCACAAGATTTTGGTGTGTATCCGCGTATGAGCGCTGAAGCACTCCTCGATCATATTGCTGTTCTCAAAGGGGTGAGCAATAAATCTGAGCGCAAAGCACAAATATCTGAATTGTTGAAAGCCGTTAATTTATATAAAATGCGAACCGCCTCGGTTTCCACGTATTCAGGCGGTATGCGGCAACGTTTCGGAGTGGCTCAAGCCATGCTCGGCGACCCACAAGTTCTCATTGTTGATGAACCAACCGCAGGGCTTGATCCGTTCGAGCGCCAACGTTTTCTCGATTTATTGAGCGAAGCTGGCGAGGAAAAAATTATTATTCTCTCCACTCATATTGTTGAAGATGTGCGCGATCTGTGTCCAGATATGGCGATTATGGGTGAGGGCAAGATTGTGGCTCGCGGAGCACCTGAGGATTTGATTGGAAAAATTCGCAACAAAGTTTGGCGCAAAAAAGTCGATAAGACCGATGTAGACACGCTTAAGGAAAACCATAAAGTACTCTCAACTCGCTTGTTGATGGGAGGGGTTATCGTCAGTGTCTTGAGTGA
>JAESQI010000020.1 GCA_016765255.1 Robiginitomaculum sp.
TGCCGGTTTAAGCTTGGTTGTGTGTGGCGTCATTGGCGCGTCATTGCTGGTGAATGAATTCATGACCAGCAAGGGCGGTGTGGTGTCAGTGAGTGTGGTTGCTAATAACCAGCTTGGTAATGATGTTAGCAGTAGGCAGGGGCAGGATATGCAGGATATGCAGGATATGCAGGATATTCTGGGTATCGGGGTGCAAGTGCGGCTCTACCCTTTGGCCTTGAATTTGGTTTCGGTACAGAATTTGGTATTGGCGGCGACATTGTGAATGCCAAACCAGCAGGCGTTGCCACTGGTGGTACGTTGAATGTATCAGCGACACCTGCAATTAGTTACAAAGATGCTTACAAAAAAGCTGTCACTTATGACGCTGGAATGACATATGATATTAGCCCAAGCACGACTATTTTAGGCCGCCTTGGATATTCAAAAGCTGATGGCAATAGAATTAAGACAGGCACAATAGATGACGGCACGACAACCGAAGACCTCTACGCACAATGGGGCGATTTGGAGCAATTCACTGTCGAAGGCGGTGTACGCCAATATGTTGGCGGTTGGAATAACGGATTATCTGGTTTCCGCCCTTACGTTGGCGCGTCAGCAGGCTTTACCCATAATAACGACGTAAGTTTATCACAAAGCTCAGCCACACTGTTGCCAGCAGGTTCAAATGTTCAACCTTATCTAGATTCAGGTTGGTCACCGACAGTAGCAGGTGTCGTCGGTGCAGAAATGCAAGTTGGCGCACGAACTGCCATTGGTGTCGAGACAGGTATTCGCTGGAGAGATGATATTAATTCTAATGTACTGGCCCAAGAAGACCGCTGGTCTATACCTGTTAAATTACGCGGACGGGTTTCTTTCTAAGAATTCGAAAAAATACTAAACAAAAACCCGGGTTTTCTCGGGTTTTTTTGTGCCTGTTCAAACAAAATTTCATAAATGGCCCGTGAATTGCATAGGAGGAGGCAACAGTTAGGATCTGGCACAGGGCCATATCAGAAATGGGGTTAAAACTATGCGTATCTTACTTTGCGGAGTTGCCGCTATTGCACTTTCAGGATGTTCTTGGATGCATTCACATGATAATAATGCGACTTACGGCCAAAACTCATATGGTCAAAGTAGTGGCAGTGTTTACACTTCAAATACGTCTAACACTTCAAGCTCTGGTGTTACAGATGCATGGGGAAATCCAATTGGATATGGTAATCAAAACACAGTGCAAAATCAATCTGGCACGTACACGACTGGCGGATATGGCCAAAATGTTGGCGCTGCTACTGGTGGGTATAATAACGCCGCGTCTTATCAGCAGCCGCGCTTACGCAGGCCAAGTAAATTCGGTGTATTTGGGTCGTTTGGTACAGACATTGTCACAGGTGGCGACGCGATTACTGGCAATGACACTCTGTTTCACCCCACAATCAATATGAACCAGGTCAGTATGAAAGATGCTTTTGGTAAAGCCTTACGGGCTGAACTTGGTGGGACGTATGAAATAAGCAAGTCTAATGAAGCTATTTTAAGCGGTTTTTACACTAAGGCATCTGGTAAAGATGTGGTTATTGGGCAGCATGTCTCTGGTAATCCTATAATGGGGAAATTAACCGATTATAAAGGGTACGGCGTGGAAGCTGGACTGCGTCATAATATGGGCATGACAAATGTACCGCTCTTTAGTAGCGTTAAGCCTTATATTGAAGGCCGTGTTGGCGCTATGCATTTGGATGATATCTCTCTTAACAATGTAAGAGTGGTGCCAGGTGGTATTCCATTGGCCACACAAGCTTTTTATAAAGGGGGTTGGGTTCCTACAGCGTCTGGTCTCATCGGATTTGAAAAACCAATTTCTCGCAAAACGTCAATTGCTCTCGAAACGGGTATTCGGTATACGGGCGGACTTGATGCAGATAACACAACCGTTACAGGTACATTCCTACAAGGTGCAAATGGCGGCAGTAGTCGCTGGTCGGTTCCTGTACAAATTAGGGGTCGTTACCGCTTCTAGGTGGCACGCACCCTATCTTAATAAAGGATTAAAAACCCGGGCATTGCTCGGGTTTTTTGNTGTTTTGGCCNTAAAAACGACAAATACTGCTGAAATTAACCAAATAAAAACCATGCTTTTTGACCNGATTGATACACTTGGCACTTATATTGCATAATTGAATGAAGGTCGTGTATGGAAATGGTTATGTGCTATTTCGAGACAAAAGGGTGATAATTATGCGTATTTTATTTTGCGGAGTAGCAGCAATAGCTTTATCTGGGTGTTCTTGGATGGGGTTTGGTAGTGGCCAAAACAGTCATTCGTACGGAAATAATTCACACGGAAATTATTCATATGGATGTTGCGGCGAGGGACAAAAATTAAGCCGTTGGAATTTTGAAGAAACCGCAGGTGCTGATTATATCGTTGGTGGGACAGCGATTACAGGTAGCCAAACTTCAACAACATCCCCTGCGCCGTTGATGGCCTTGACTGATGTTGATATGAAAGATGCCTATAAGACTGGATTTAGTGTTGGCTTGGGTGGGTCATATGCGCTTAACCCAAACAGAAAAATTGTTATGGAAGGCACATATTCCAATGCCAAAGGTAAAGATATTACTTGGGGCACACAAGGCGGTGGCAACCTTAGCGGACATATGTCTGATTACAACGCTTATGGAATTAATGTGGGGTTACGCCAATATTCACGCCCCGTTAGTGTGCCGCTTCTGAGGTCTGTAAGGCCGTATGTTGAAGCTCGCGCCGGAGTGCAAAGAGTGGGAGCCATTTCTTTAGATAAAATTAGTCAAGGCGTGGCGACAAGCCCGAATACGCCAACCAGCTTAAATATGTATGATAGAGGTTGGGTACCAACAGGATCGGCGATAATTGGTTTTGAAACACCTGTTTTTAACCGGTTTACGTTGGGTGTTGAATCAGGCATTCGGTATTCAGGAAAATTGAAATCTGACAATTCAGATGTGGCTGCGGGCTTTAACACGCGCTATGCAGGGTTTAACAATGGCGGGGAGCGTTATACAGTTCCTGTGACAATTCGTGGACGTTACCGTTTCTAAACCGAAATAGTTTTTAAAGAATAAGTTCAACCCATACTTAAAATAAGAGGTTGAATGGGGGGCAAGGCCCGGAGTGCATTAAATTGCTCTTCGGGTTTTTTGCTATTTTAGAGGCCACGCTTTATTGCCCATTAGCATTTCGCGCAATCCAGATATTGATACGGTCTTCCAAGATATTGAGCGGAATACCGCCGTTTTCTAAAACGGCATCGTGAAACTTGCGAATATCAAAATCTGCCCCGAGGGACGTTTCAGCCCGTGCCCGTAATTCTAAAATTTTCAATTCCCCAATTTTGTAGGCAAGGGCTTGCCCTGGCCAACTGATATAGCGCTCAACTTCTGTCTTGATATTGTGGGGGGCGAGGGCCGTGTTTTCAAAGAAACATTTTTCAGCCTGCTCGCGGCTCCAACCTTTCCAGTGCATACCTGTATCTACCACCAGACGACATGCACGCCACATTTCATATGTCAGCCGGCCAAAATTTTCATACTCTGTGCGGTAAATGCCCATCTCCACGCCTAACTTTTCCGCGTAAAGTCCCCATCCTTCGCCAAAAGCATTCGGGTAGAGACTTTTACGAAACTCTGGAACATTGGTGAGTTCTTGCGCAAGACTGATCTGGTGATGATGGCCGGGCACACCCTCGTGTAAGGTCAAAGACGGGAGGTTATAAAGGGGGCGCTGGCTGAGATCATAGGTGTTGACCACATAATTGCCAGCCAGACCATTTTTGAGATTGCCGCCCCAATACCGTCCCGTTGTGTAATTGGCGGACATTTCTTCTGGAACGGCCATCACGCCGTATGACAGGCGGGGTAATTTTCCGAAATATTTGGGCATTTGACCGTCAATACGTTTTGCGATCCACGCCGCTTCTTTGAGGAGGTCTTCTGGCGTTTTCGCGTAAAATTGCGGGTCAGAGCGCAGGAACGCTAAAAACTGTTTGAAATCACCTTTAAATCCAGTAGCTTATGCCCCAGATAGGGGTGAAGCGGATTGTTGACGTGAAGCCGCCCCTTCTCACCCACCACTTCGATGGCGGCCCGAACATC
>JAESQI010000021.1 GCA_016765255.1 Robiginitomaculum sp.
TGGTCGCGGGTTTGCGGTTGTAGCCTCTGAGGTACGGGCCCTCGCTCAAAGATCATCTGACGCGGCTAAAGACATAAAACTCTGATCACCACGAGCGGAAAACATGTGGAACACGGTGTGAAATTGGTTGGTGAAACTGGCAAAGCACTGGGTGGTATTGTCGACAGTGTTGCTGAGATTAGCGAGCTTGTTTCAGATATTGCCGCGTCTGCGCAAGAGCAAGCAACAGGGCTTGGAGAAGTCAATACGGCAATTAACGAGATGGATAAAACCACCCAGCAAAATGCAGCTATGGTCGAGGAGTCCACAGCGGCATGCCACACGCTTACGAATGACGCGGAAGAAATGACGGCGCTGGTGCGTCAGTTTGATATTGGTACAGGCGGTATACCGAACTCTGTAACCAGCATAAATACGCAAACTATTCCTGCGGGGGGTGGGGCATCTCCTGTCGCGGCGCAACAAAAAAGAGCGGCCACATATTTTGCGGCCACACAAGGCTCAAACGCTCTTGATCTGGAAATGGACAGCGAAGAAGATAATGACTGGCAAGATTTTTAAAGTAAATTGCCGTAAACCCATTTAAAAATTATCTTGAATACCAATAGGAGGCTTCATGGAACGGGTGCGAGTTCTAGTAATTGACGATTCACCCACTATGCGGGCTGTGATCAAAATAGTCCTAAAGTCTGACCCAGCCATAGAAGTGGTTGGAGAAGCGGGCGATCCTTATGAAGCACGAGAAGAGATCAAGCGGTTAAACCCAGATGTGCTGACACTCGACATTGAAATGCCGCGTATGAGCGGTTTACAATTTCTTGAAAAAATTATGAAGCTCCGCCCTATGCCCGTAATTATGGTCTCGACCTTAACCCAAAAAGGCGCATCTGATACCATCGAAGCTTTGCGGATTGGCGCCTTTGAATGTGTCGGCAAACCCATTAAAGGTGACTTTGTAAAAGCTTTGGCAAATTTGCCGAAGCTGATAAAAGCGGCGGCAAAATATAAACCAAAGGGAATGGTTACACGGTCTGCACCGCAAGTTTCGCTAAATTTTATCCCCAATAACAATATAATTGCCATTGGAGCGTCTACGGGGGGGGTGGAAGCACTGTTTACATTGCTCTCTGGGTTTCCAAAAAATTGCCCACCCACTGTGATCACTCAACACATGCCAGAATCATTTCTTGCAACATTTGCCGAGCGGTTAAACCGTACGATTGAACCTAATGTTTCAACAGCAAAAGACGGGGAGATGTTAAAGCAAGGGCATGTATACTTAGCCCAAGGTGGGGCATATCATTTAGAAATCCTCGGGCGTCAATTTCCAAAATGTAGCTTACTGGCAAGTAAACCATTCTCAGGGCACCGACCTTCTGTTGATGTACTTTTTAACTCCGTCGCAAAATGTGTTGGCTCACGGGCTGTGGGGGTCATCCTTACAGGCATGGGCAAAGACGGCGCGCAAGGTCTATTGGAAATGCGTAAAATGGGGGCGCNTACATTTGGCCAAGATGAAAATTCTTGCGTGGTTTACGGCATGCCAAAAACGGCTATGGATATTGGAGCTGTTGAAAAAGAGTTCGGGATTTCTGCGCTTGCCAGAGAAATTTTATCTCTGTGTAATGCCAACGTAAAAGCGGCTTAGACCATGATGAATTCAACGCCCAAAAAATATCTAAAGGATAATATCATACCCGTAATTCAGGGCGATTATCATGTCACGAACAACCCAGAAGCCATGATGAAATGTGTATTGGGGTCGTGTGTGGCCGTGTGTATGTATGATGCAAAGTCACGTATTGGCGGTATGAACCATTTCCTCTTGCCAGGAGTTGGATATCATAATTCGCAGGAAAAATCTTGTGGCCTGAATATGATGGAGCTTTTGATCAATGGATTATTACGGTTCGGGGCGCGGCGTAAAAACTTTGAAGCAAAAATTTTCGGTGGCGCACATATAACGGATGGTCTCTCTGATATTGGCGCAGAAAATGCAGAATTTGCGCGCGCATTTTTAACCTATGAAGGTATACCGATTATCAGTGAAAGCCTTGGCGGCACACATGCACGGCGTTTGCGGTTTTGGCCATCCACTGGTAATGCAAAGCAGTTGAAAATTTCGACAACAGAAATAGATTATGTCAACAAATCCGCGCCAAAAATTCAGTCGATAAGCGCGGACGTTGAATTATTTTAGGATTTAATTCCTAACTTTAGTCAAATATTATGAATTTAGCTGTAGAGTAAGAGCCAAGTAAGGCTTGACGCATAAAATGGGATTTATGTGAATATTGGGGAATGTGGGGTGCCGTTGTGGGCAGGCAATGTGGGATAATCAATGAATAATGAACGCACAATANCTCGTGTTGTCATACAAGGAGATTATGCGGTTTCGCATAATTCTAAATGTATGATGACCAGCGTATTGGGCTCGTGCGTAGCCGTATGTTTATTTGACCCTAAATTGCGTATTGGTGGCATGAACCATTTTTTATTGCCAGGAGCTGGTTATAGTTCCTCTGAGAATAAATCTTGTGGCCTGAATATGATGGAGCTTCTGATCAATGGTTTGTTGCGGTATGGGGCGCGCCGTAAAAACTTTCAGGCCAAACTGTTTGGCGGCGCAAATGTGCTCGGCGGAATAAGTGAAATCGGTGCAGAAAACGCAGAATTTGCACGAGCATTCTTGACCTATGAAGGCATCCCAATTTTAAGCGAAAGCCTTGGCGGCACTCAGGCTCGGCGGTTAAGGTTTTGGCCAACAACAGGAAATGCTCGCCAGAAATTTGTTGTCATTGCTAAACCTGAACTCACAAAAACATTTGCGCCGAGCCAGCAAATAAAACCTATGCAATCGTTTGATGTAGAATTGTTTTAACGCCATAGTAAAAGTGAAGCTAAAAAATTATTGTTGCCTGACCACAACTTTCCCTGCTTCGTTTAAGAAGTAAATCACACTATCATCGCCAGCAAAGTGGGCAGCTCCAACGGCGATCATGAATGTGCCTTTCTGTGTATCGAGCAAATCGGTAATGCGTCCGCTCCAAACTTTATTGCGGTTGGTGAGCAGAGATTGCCGTACCACCTTACTGCCAAACACATTGTCATCATTAACCAATTTCGCAATTGCTCCTAGATTTCCAACTTCCCAATGATTGACCAATTGATCAAGTAATTGGGGGTTAGTCTCCATNAGGTTTGCGCTTGCAACTAAGAAGTCAATCTGGTTTTTCTCTGGTAAATCTGCCAGCAATTGAATTTGTTCAAAAGCCGTTTCGAAATAACGAATGGGTTTGTTTGCTTGCTTGGCTTTGCGTGTTAACAGTGTGTCGACTCCATGATTTGTGCTATAACCGCTATTTGACATTTGCATCTGGCTTAGCGCCAAGGCGGCAAACCACGGTCTCATTTTGTTCAAAGATTTTACCGACATGCCAGCACGTTTTGCGACTCTGACCATTTGTACTTCTTGCTCCTCATCCAAAGCGTCCATTAATTTTTGATTGCTTGGGTAAAATGCAAGTTTAGGAATGCTTGTAGATAGGTGTTTTTGGACATCGGCGCTTATATCTGCCTCTTGGTATAAAACATCACTGGCAGAAAAAGCATTGGCGAATATATCTGTTTGCCAATGTGTGTTCGGTTTTAATACATGCACAGTGCCAAATAAATATATTCTCGTATCCGCGTCAGAGACCAACCAGAGGGCAGGGCGCGCGTCTCTGTGTTGCGATATTGCGGAAGCGAGAGGAGAGGAAGACCTACACCCTGTTGCAACAATGCAAAATATGAGGCTAGTAAGGATTACTTGTAGAAATTTTATCATACGCTTATACCCCAAATACTGGCGGCTCAATTATTGGGGAGGTCATATCGCCTGACCCGCTCAACATCATACCCGAACTCCCTTAAGCGCGCTGGTAAACCATCATCACCCAGCATGTGCCCAATACCTACGACGACAAGACCGTTTTCATCGCCCTTCATAAACACGTCCAAGGACTGGCTCCATTTGACATTGCGCTGTGTAAACAGGGCGGCGTAAACTTCAGGAGATTTACTTTGGGCGGGTGTCAAGAGTTCACGTTCTAACGTCTCTAAATCACCAATGATCCAAGCCGCATTTACGGTTTTTATGTCATCAGAAAATGTCGGGAAGTTTTTGACACTTTCGCGTAGCTCTTCCAATTGCACCAATTCTGGGAGCAAGGCAACGGCCTCAATATAACTGCGCATAGTGTCGAGGTGCTTGATAACTTTACGCGCTTGTTTCGCCTTCTCTCTTATGGTGCTATCCGCAGAATTTCTTGCGAACAGCCCACCCGCTTCAGCCGTAGCAATCGCTAAAATATCTGAGACTAGCCACGGCTTAAAGGATTGTAATTTATGGGGCGCAAGACCCGCATTATAGGCGGCAGCGGTAAAATGTTTTTGACTAACACTATCAAGATGATTGGAGAGTTGATCACCACTTTCGTAAACACCGTAGCGCCTTTGTAAAATACTGGCCTCTAAATTGGCTTTGTCCGTATCGGGAATTTCAAAAAAGAGAGTGCCAACTTCGTCAAAGGCCGCTTGCAAATCTCTTTTTTGCCAATCGCTACCCTCTGGCAATAGATGAACACTGCCAAATAAATATAAGGTGCTGTTACGGTCTGTTACCTTCCAAAGGGCAGGCCCATCATTGCGCTCATGGGCCTTGGCAATTTTTTGACCAACCTCTTTGCCAGGCGCACACCCTGCAAATATTGACGCCATAGCAAGGCCAAAAAATACAAGTAGAAAAATTTTAAATCGTGTTGTCATAAACAAATACATAAACCACAGGATTGCACTTGGCAAAGCCTTAAGATACATCTATAGGCCATAAGTCTTGCCGCGACGCTTGTGTCGCGTCTTTTATATGGTCGTAAATACGTTTTGATATCATTCTGTTTATTAAACAAAATTAGACAAAATTTTAGCAATTTGCGACCATATGCGAAAATTGGCACCCGTAGCTCAGCTGGATAGAGCGCTGCCCTCCGAAGGCAGAGGTCGCGCGTTCGAATCGCGCCGGGTGCACCAAATATATTCATATATATCAATGATTTAGGCGATTTCACCAAAATGAGCGCTCTCCAAAATTTGCTCTGGGTAGCATATGGGTAGCAAGTTGCAGTGAAAACTAGGGTGTTTAGGGTGACTTTAAGTGTATTTATTAAGCAGCCCGCATCGCAGGCGAAGCAGTTATAAACCTCTTTAATAAAGTTCACACCGCAAGATGGTTTATGAACGTCATGGAAAGGGCAGATAATTTTAATCTGACCTCCTTTGCCATGTTCTTCAATTCCGTAATGCGCAAGCACATCACGAAAACTAAGATGCTCACGCACCGTCTTAAAATCTACCCATTTTGTCATGATAATATCCCCCATATTTGACTGAAAATTGGGGAGCGTTATTTTAGCATGTCAAAAGCCTTTTTGGGTCTTGCGAAAATATTTGACAATTCTTTTTACTTCACCATTTTGGGACAACATATTTCGATCTAACAAAACAACAAAATTAGAAAAAAGAACATCACTCATAGACCAGCAAAATGCTGTTTCAATTTTTTTTAACTCTGTTTGCTGAAAATCATATCCATATTGATTTAAAAAACACAACAATGCCAAATGTAATTGCTGTAATCTTCCCCACCTTTGTCTATCTTCGTCTGGTGAAGCTCCATCAAGAAATTCACACACTTTTATCAACTTAGAAGAATATAATTTTAAGTCTTTTTCATAATCGTCAAAAGTAATCATATCCCCATCACCATTTTTCATGGCATTCGCAATAGTATTTACAGAACCATTGAAAAAATGGTCTATTTCTTTTGAAGAGTCATATTCTTTACTTTTATCAAAAAGCGAAATATCACTTAAAACTTGCTTAAATACCCGAAGGAATTTCACAAAGTCAATATCCTCTTTGGTTGCAACAGTAGTATCCATTATCACCAATTCACCATCAATTTTATTCACCCACGCATAGACCAGTGCAAGCCTATAAACAAAAGAGTTGAAGTAGTATTTTGATTTAGTTTCATACTGTCTATCAACGTTGTGCCAGCCCTTACTATGATTTTCCTCAAAGTTAATAAATCTGTGGTTTAGGCTTTCACATGCATTAATCAAATGAACTTTATTCTTTGAGATCGTTTCTTTCACTTTTTTACGCTCTGCGTAATTGTGATCAGTTTTGAGTTTAAAAACATGAAAGCGTTTTGAGAAAGAATTTTTAATCCACGACGTACAGAAAAGCGTCAACAATGTAACTCCTATTGTCGTCAGTGTAGAGACACTTAATATATAATCCAATACTGTTGATAAAAATTGCGACATTCGGCAGTGTACCCCTCTAAACCCCCACTAATCAATAACTTAAAATTGCTCATGGAACTAGTTGGTGTGCTAAAATCATCTTCCCAAATATCCCCTGTAAACAACGGGTACTATCTTGAGGCTACGACCCAAAACAAATCGATTAGTCTACGGGAGTGATGCAGGAAAAGTGTGGCCAGCGTAAAAGAACCGCGTGCTGATCTCAAATTTTCACTGCCTTTTCCAAATCATCATGCACAAAGGCATCGGTGTAAGTTTTTATATCGCTAGCGGATGCGCCTTCGGCGCGAAGGGCTTGCTTCCAATTGGCCGTAATCGTTTTCGCCATTTTTGATGCCTGCTGCTGCGCATCGGCGGGGTCAAGGTCGAACAGTTCTGCGGCTTCAAGCGCGATGTCCAGGGATGCATCAAACGATCCACCTTGTATGATACCTGTCTCTAAAACTCGGTGGCGCGACGGGGATGGATTGATATCGAAAGCTGGCGAGAGCCGCCAACGGTTTTGTCACGTATAGATAAAACCATGATTTTTCAAATGGTCATCCTTGTTTGATACGAGGATTGTAAAGACAATCCGCCGCCAAAGCTCGGTTAAATCATCTGCTGGCTTGCTCGAAATCTGGCG
Source organism: Robiginitomaculum sp. (assembly GCA_016765255.1). Lineage (GTDB taxonomy): Bacteria > Pseudomonadota > Alphaproteobacteria > Caulobacterales > Maricaulaceae > Robiginitomaculum_A. Next base: position 6,997 of record JAESQI010000021.1, read on the forward strand.
GATCACATCGGCAATGTCTGTATAATAACCAGGCTCCCTACCTTTTATACCAAGTGCCGTGCGGGCAGACATATAGGGTATGCGCGTATTGCCCCGGCGGTCAAACCTTCGAATGAGCGCAACGGGGCTGTCACTGCTCTTTAGTTCCAGCCTCGCTTCTGCGACCCGTAGCCCGCAAAGAGCGCCGAGTTTCAAAGTGGCGACTTCGGCGCGCTCTACAGGTTTTGTATCTTGCGCGGAGGTAAATTTGGCAATCCAGAGATGACCGTCCCCTTCCACATTTACCTTTGGCCGCGCGCCGCCGAGCGAACCGGCAATGCCTGCAAGGTCACGGGCTTCTTCTGCCGCAATGCTAGGATTATCTTCAAACTTCTGGGCAAGGTTACGCAATCGTTCAAGCTCGACCAGACGCGGAATTGGCGGGGATAAATCCGATAGCGGCTGCATGTCTTCATCCAAAAAACGGAGCGCGCCTTGCCGCGTGCGGTCATCGGTAAGAACCAGATAATCAAATTCGCTAAGACCACCGCCGAGAG
>JAESQI010000022.1 GCA_016765255.1 Robiginitomaculum sp.
AAAAGCGGTTGATGTTCTTAAGAAAAATTTATCAGGCATTCGTACTGGCCGGGCCGATCCTGGTCTAGTCGATTCGCTGCGAGTTGAAGTTTATGGATCGTTACAGCCAATCAAGCAGCTTGGTTCGATCAGTGTGCCAGAGCCTACACAGTTGTTGATTCGCCCTTACGATGCAGGTTCTCTCAAGGATATCGAAAAGGCGATTGTCGCTTCGGACTTGGGCTTGGCTCCGCAAAGCGATGGCCGTGTTATCCGACTGAACATTCCTCCTTTGTCAACGGAAGTACGAAAGAAGCTAGGGGCTCGAATCAAGGAGCTTTCGGAAGAAGCGAGAATCTCGATTCGAAATGTTCGCCGTGACGCAAACAAAGCGGCAGAGACTGCTCAAAAGGCCAAAGAGATTGGCGAAGATGTTCGAGATGACATCAAAGATACTGTGCAAGAGTTGACTAAAAAGTTTGAAGGCAAAGTCAACGAGATGGCCAAAAAACGCGATAAAGAAGTCATGGATGGCTAATTTCGCTTGCCATTTATTTCGTTAAATCTATATGAAACCGCTTTGAGAGATTCGCTTGAAGCGGTTTTTTCGTGTAGTTTAGAACTTGGCTCGTTTACGCTTTATCCTTTCCCTTTTTTCTTATTCAATGCGGATGATCGAATGCCTGTTATGAAACATCTTCTTCTGGTTAGCCTTGTCTTGCTGTTTTCACAGGAGATTGTCATGGCCCAATCGAGTCTGAATTCTTTGCTGCAATCGGAATCGACCTTGGTGATAGGGCACCGCGGGGCCAGTAGTGAAGCGCCAGAAAATACCTTGCCAGCGTTTCGTATCGCAGTTCAGCAGAAGGCCGATCTGGTGGAGCTCGACTATTACCACAGCCAAGATGGCCTGCCGGTAGTGCTGCATGATAAGACTTTAGATCGAACGACCGATGCTGCTAAGAAATTGAACGGAAAGAAAATTGCGATTGATTCCGTGAGTGCCAGTCAGCTAAAAACTCTCGATGCCGGTAGCTGGTTTGACGCGAAGTTTAAGGGAGCCATCTTGCCGACCTTGGAGCAAGCTTTGCATGAAATCCAAAAGGGGAGCGTCACATTAATTGAACACAAACAAGGCGATGCAAAAACGTTAATCGCACTATTGAAGAAACTTGGTCTTGTGGACAAGGTTGTAGTACAATCGTTTAATTGGAGTTTTCTGAAAGATTGCCGAAACGAAAATTCAAGTGTTGTCTTAGTGGCGCTGGGAAGTAAAGAACTCGATCAAAAACGAATCGATAGCATGAAATCAATTGTCTCTGGCTTTGCTTGGAATCATAAAGATGTTTCCCAGCAGATGATTGATTTGGTTCATAAGAATGACCGCACGATGTGGGTCTATACCGTGAATGACCAAAAAACTGCGAATCATTTAACCAGCATCGGAATTGATGGAATCATTACCGATAAACCAGGCGCGTTGCGTAGTTGGATTGATTAGCCTTGGTTTTGATTGCGATTGTGCTTGTTTCTTAGATACACCATGGCGTACCAGTCGTACAAAAAATGGACGGTAATGGGCACAATTAAATCTTCTGTCCTCCAAAACAACAAGCCAAAATAGAGGCCCATGACTGCGGCCAAGATGGCATATTCCGTTGTGACATAGTGGACTAATCCAAACAGAATGGATGCCAGCAGTATTCCGATCAACGGGCTATAAGCTGAGCCGATCGATGTGATGAACCATGATTGCAACATCCCTCGAAATAAAGCCTCTTCTCCAACACCTGCGGCAAGTGCTACGACTGCCAGTTCCCAAACGGAAGCTTTGCAAAACAGTGGCACAATTTGCGACTGCATGAGTTGACGTAAATCGGTGAAGAGATTGTTTTCCTCATGCTCTAAGAAATGTAAGAGCACAATCATGGGTAGGGTGGCGAGAACTCCCCAGCCCATCGCCTTGGCAATCTCAAACAGGCTGGCTGTTTCACTACTAGCGCTAACCCAGACTGTGGTCTCTGATGCCCAACCCAGAAAAATGGCCACGACGACCAGAAGTCCTTCAAATATCACTGCGGTTTGTACAAAACTCTCAGAGATCTCGCGTGGATTTTTGGTCTCGATCTCTGAATAATCGTTGTCTTCTTGATCGTCCATGCTTTTGCGTCACAGGGTGAGGGTCAACAGGATGAAATCTTCATCTAGAACGTATTGTTGAGNAAACGTAATCTTAAACAAGTGCGTGAACTAAATACCNGTAATTNCATANANTTAGTNGNNTATTGGTTTNNATCATTTTTTCTACCNAAAANATCNAGGAATCTCTTGGTTCTGAGCAGTCATTGCTTTGACTCTACTTACTACAGAGCTATGTTTTCAAGGAAGTGCGGTACACCGCATCCGNGGATGGGCNCTNGGTCTATTATGTAGAAAGAAAGTNNCGTGAGCAATCCAATTTCAATTTTATTAGTCGCTAGTGAGCTAGACGACCAAGTTGAGATTATACGACAGCTTGAAGCTTGGGGGTATCTTGTTACTCACCAATCAAGCTACGAATCCGCATTGCTTCAGATGATGGACGAGCAGCCTGAGATTTTGTTGATCGATCAANCGGTTCAAGATAAGTCAGGTCTAGAGTTTTGTGCGAAAGTTCACCAGACTGGTTTATCCAGAAATTCGCACGCAATCTATTTGAGCGATTTTGCTGAGGTTTCGGAATTAGATTCTGCATTGAGTGCAGGCGCCAATGACTTTATCGCGAAGCCTTTTGGTTTGGTTGAACTCTCGGCAAGATTAAAAATTGCCAGTGCTAAAATTGCCCGTGAACAACAACTGCAATCGCAAGCCATGACCGATCCCTTAACAGGATTAGCGAATCGCAGAAATTTCTACAAACAGCTAGACGCCGAAAGAGATCGGGCCATTCGGTATCGACACATGGTCAGCTATGTAACTTTTGATATTGACCACTTTAAGACAATCAATGATGAGTACGGACACCAAGCAGGTGACCAGCTTTTGATGCAAATCGCTGCCATTCTGAAAAACAATTCGCGTAAGTCTGATATTATTTGTCGGCAAGGAGGCGATGAATTCTGTGCTCTGTTGCCACAGACAATAGAGAAAGATGCCGCGAGTTGGGTTGAAAAAATACGAAAAAAAGTCTCCGAACTAATCGTCGAAGGCAAGTCAGGCCAGCGATCCATCTCGTTGAGTGCAGGAATCGTTCAGATTGATCAAAGCAGTTTGTCCTTAGCAAAAATGCTTGACTGTGCGGATGAAGCTTTGCGAGTTGCAAAGAATATGGGCCGCAATCGTGTTATTCAATTTGGCCAGCTTGGGATATCGGCCGATGGCACAGATTTGTCACACGAGAGATCGACAAATCCCATGCGAACCATGTTGGCAACCGATATTATGTCAGGTGCCTTCATGAGTTTGAAAGAGACTCAGTCGATTGCCACGGCAGCCCAACTGCTGTTACAACTGCGAATTAACTCTGCCCCCGTCGTGAATGATGAGGGGGTCTTAGTTGGGATCGTCTCTGAGAAAGATGTGCTGCTTGGCCCCATGAAAGAGAATTCATGGGAAGCTCCGCTTTCGTCAGTGATGACGAAAAAAGTCATCACCTATAACGAAGACACACCTGCCAAAGTGATTCATGATTTTCTTTGCCGTTCGAGTATCCGCCGGGTAATCATTGTCAAAGATGACATACCAGTTGGCGTGGTCAGCCGTGGAACCGCACTTCGCTGGTTTGGCAACTGGGGAGAATTGTGCGATATCTTTCGTGAGAACAATCTGCTGGACCACTCAGAAATTCAATCTGGGGTAAAAGACAANCTTTCTGAGATTACCAACCAGTTGATTGGCCAAATTCGTAACCTCGATTCACCTGGTGATTCAGAAATTGAAACCACCAGAGATCTGCACTGTTTAGTGCCAGTGGCAACCAGGATTCAAGAATTAAGTATGGATTTGCTGGCAATATCGAGCTACGCGCCAAGATTTGATTCCATGCGTTATTCTCAACCTGTGACTCAACCACTGGGAAACCTGAGCAGCATCTAGATTTGCTGCTAATTCTTTATCTAGAAAAGACTTAGGATCAATTTCATCTGGTATGAATCTTCGAGAAATCGAATTAAACCGGTCATTAAGTTAAGCAATCAATCTCTTTTGTGGCAGTTTAGATTCCACCATCGGGCAAATATCCTGGAATAAGGTCTGGTTTTCCGTCCTTACCGGTCTTTTGCCCGCTTGACGGTGCCTCTGGTGCTCCACTAAAATTGCAGGATTAAATTGAATCAGTCAGGACAGGTAGTGTAGGTAGTGAGCTTTTCATGCCTTTTGTGTTTACCTGTTATTAACCTCTTCCACACATTATTTCAGAAGCCTCGACGCTCATAAGGCGGCGATGCGAGAAGGTTGTACAAATGGCGAAGAAAAAAGCCGCAGCAAAATCCGCGAAAATGGTTTACTACTTCGGAAAAACAAAGACCGAAGGCAAAGGAAAAGGGAAAGATCTCTTGGGTGGCAAAGGTTTAAACCTTGCTGAAATGACCAAGATTGGATTGCCAGTCCCTCCAGGGTTTACCATCACCACCGAAGTTTGTGCCAAGTACATCAGTGGTGGCGATAAGCTTCCTAAAGGCATGATGGACGAAGTCAAGAAAACCGTAACAACTCTGGAAAAAGAGTTGAAGAAGAAATTCGGCGACGAGAAGAACCCACTGTTGGTTTCCGTTCGCTCTGGTGCCGCTGTTTCCATGCCTGGCATGATGAACACCATCTTGAATCTCGGTCTGACCGATGCATCCGTAGTCGGTCTAGCCAACGCAACTGACAACGAACGATTCGCTTACGATGCTTACCGTCGCTTGATCAACATGTTTGGCGACGTCGTCATGGGCATGGAGCACGAAGTATTTGAAGCTGAATTCGATAAGATCAAAGCTAAATACAACGTCATTGAAGATAACGAAGTACCAGCCGTTGGTTTGGTAGAGCTTTGTGATGCTTACAAAAAAGCGTATCGTAAGCACACCAAACAAGACTTCCCGCAAGACCCTTACGTGCAATTGCAATTGGCAATCGAATCGGTCTTTGGTAGCTGGAATACCTCACGTGCGATTCGTTATCGTGAAGTAGAAAACATTCGCGGTTTACTTGGAACCGCCGTTAATGTTCAGTCCATGGTCTATGGAAACATGGGTCCAGATTCTGGAACTGGTGTTGCTTTCACACGTGACCCATCGACCGGTCAGAACAAGTTCTACGGAGAGTTCCTGATCAACGCACAGGGCGAAGACGTGGTTGCCGGTATTCGTACTCCAAAACCTGTCTCTGAAATGTCGAAATGGAAGAAAGCAATCTACAAGCAACTGCTTGATATTAAAACGATTCTCGAAAACCATTACAAAGATGTTCAAGACATCGAGTTCACTATCGAGAACAGCGTCTTGTTCATGCTGCAAACACGTGCTGGTAAACGAACCGGTGCGGCCGCAGTCAAGATTGCTTGCGATATGGTCAAAGAAGGTTTGATCGACAAGAAAACCGCTTTGCTTCGTATTCCTGCCAACGACTTGACTCAACTGTTGTTGCCTAGCTTTGATGCGAAGGGCAAAAAATCAGCCAAAGTGTTGACTCGCGGACTACCTGCTTCCCCAGGTGCTTCGGTAGGTGCTTTAGCGTTTACCGCAGACGAAGCCGTTGATCGTACTCTTGCTGGCGAAAAAGTGTTGTTGGTTCGTAAAGAAACCAGCCCTGAAGACATCGACGGCATGCACAGTGCCGCTGGTAATTTTAACGGGGTAAGCGGCTCCATTGGGGCTGATTATCACATAACAGATAATCTAAGATTTGGCGGGTCGGCTTACCGAACTGAGAGGGCGCCGAACTCGGAAGAATTATTTTCCAATGGGCCACATTTGGCCACCAATCAATTTGAAATCGGCAATGTAAATTTGGATAAAGAAACGGCAAATGGCGTAGAGCTTTCTTTGCGCTATAGAGAGGGAGGAAATCATCTTACTCTCAATGGGTTTTACACATATTATAATGATTATATATTTGAACTTCTTACGGGTAACACTGTGACTACAGATGAGGGGGATATTTTACCCATCTCGCAATTTACAGCGTCCGATGCTGTGTTTAAGGGCTTTGAGCTTGATCTGGGTAAATCCATTGGTGAGTGGAAAGGGTTTGATTTGGCAGTGGACGCAAGCTTCGAATATGTGGAGGCAGTATTGCGGGGGCCAATTCAGGGCTTTCTTCCTAGAATTCCGCCATTTGGTGTTAGTGTAGGGATCAATGCAGATGGAGATCGTTGGCTCTTCAGGGTTGAACTGGATTATAAAAGCGAGCAAAATAAATTGGCAATTGGCGAGTTGCCCAGTGATCAATACGCATTGATAAATACTTTCATAACTTATGATATTCGTGACGATACGGTGTTGCACCTATCCTTGCACAATCTTACCAATCAAGAGGCCCGCCAACATACATCATTCTTAAAAGAGAATGTTCCCTTACCTGGCCGTAATTTTAAAGCAAGCTTGACCTATGTATTTTAGAGTATGGCGTTCATATGAATTAAAATTTAAAATCCTCCACGCGCAATTTAATGCAACGACGTGTGGCTGATAAAAAATTTAACCTGCGCCAGCCAAGTTTAAGTTGAGAGATCATTCGCTTTGACTTATATGCCATGTATTGAAGAGGGCCGTCATTGGTCATTATAGGGGACGGGTTTGTGGCTGATTTTGTTTGAAATGGGGATGTTAATCCGTAAGGCTTGCACAATACAAATTGTACCGCGCAGGCAGGTTCAATTTGTATTGAGTTTAAGGCGTAAGTACGGCTAATGACGGCGTCTACAAGTCCTGATTTTTTCTGCGTTTGTTCGGTGAGCGTTTTAGCGCCTGTTGGCCATAATATATAAGCCCCCGCCCCATTTCTATCTTGGTATAAGTGTAGCAAATCTATTTTTCCTGCGAGCAGAGCTTTAAACGGCTTTGAAACTAGTTTTTTGCGGTTGGTGACTTCAAGGTTTAAATGAGAAAACCCATGCGGGTTTGATCCTAATGCATCCAGTTCTGCTAAAATTTTGGGTAAAAATTGCGACAATAAAACATCATCCTCCAAAATTAAAGCAGGTCTATTTGAATCAAGGATAGATTGCCACAATGCATAATGGCTTAAAAAGCAGGCTCGCTCTGCAGGGCGAAGTGGCCTCTCCCATGTTTGCCAATAGGATTTTGGAATATGCTTGGGAAGGGTTTTTGGCTTAATGGCTTCGAACCGCTCATAGACCAAGCCTAATTTTTTAAATTGCCGATCTTGAAACTTGATGCGGGCTTTTTCACTGGCTAAATTGATGATGACAATGCGCATAATGACTTTCGAATTACATATTCAATTTTTCTTGCTCTTTTATATAATATGGTTTCCAGAAACGAATGGTTAGGGGAACGGCAACATTTAAGCAAAAAGCGGTGAACATCAGAGTATAAAAAACCTCAGTTGGAATAATTTTACTTTGCACATAAGCAATATCCATAACCACGAAAGCAAGTTCAGCCCGTCCCAACATTCCAAACCCGATCATAAATGAGCCTGCCCATCCCATGCCGCCTGTATACCTTGCTGCGATAGCTGCAGAAAATATTTGGGCGAAAAATAATGACAAGGTCAGAGCAATAATTTGCGGGATAATAGAGATGAATATTTGGAAATCGAAAATAATTTGCGACCCGAGATGGACAAAAAACACCGGCCCGAGCCACGAGAAAGCAATATTATCAATAATATGCGCCGTTTGTTTATAGGCTTTTTCCCCGTCGCCAAAATGGAAATATTCTTGTTTTAAAATCAGCCCTGCCATGAAGGCCCCAACGGCAGGATGAAACCCGAATGTATGGGCGAGTAGTCCGACCAATACTGCCATGAGTAAAATGGTTAAACTTGCATGTTCCCCATCACCAAACCGCAATATATGACGAATGCCAAATCGTCCTATGATTGGAATTTTGCCAATCCAGCCCTTTGGTTTGTGTGGGAAAACCCACGCACCCAGCAAAGTGATCAGCAAAAAGAATGTAATTGATTTTAGCACGATTATACTAATGCCACCGATACTGATTTCACTGGCTCCAGAGGCGATTGGCACGAGGATAGCCACTAGCGCCAAAGAGGCGATATCGTCAATAACCGCAGATGTCATAATCCGTGTGGCTGCCAAGGAATTCATCAAACCTTCAGAGCGCAAAGACACCATGGTTAAAGACACAGCAGTGGCGGTCATGGTCAGGCCACACATCAGGGAAATATTGATATCATTCCAGAAATAGTCTGCAACGAGATAGGCTGCAATGAACGGTGCCAGTCCGCCAAAAAAGGCGATGCCCCATGACTTTTTGACGGAATTTATGAAGTTATTCGTATCTTCTTCAAACCCGATTGCAAACATGATGACAATAATGCCAAGCTCCGCAAACCCCGCAATAAACGGATCAGCTTTGAGTGGTAAAAGCCCCGTATTGACCATGACCGCGCCCAAGAATAAAAACCACAAAACGGGCGTTAATCTTGACCAACGTGCTAATATGGTCGCCAGTAAAATTGCGGCCCAAATTAAAGCAAGGGATGAAAGTGCGTGCACTAAGCCGCTTTGGCGGCCAATTTCCGTAAGACATAATGTAAAATGCCGCCGTTTTTGTAATATTCCAATTCGTTTTCCGTATCTATGCGAATGCGAGTTGTGATGGAAGTTGCTTTCCCATTTGCGTCCGTAATGACGACGCCAATTGTTCCGCGAGGTTTAATGTCGGAAATGGCTTCAATATCGATGGTTTCAGTCCCGTCAAGACCCAAAGATTTCCAACCCTGTCCATCGGTAAATTCGAGGGGTAGAACACCCATGCCAAGAAGGTTTGAGCGGTGAATGCGTTCGAAGCTTTCTGCGATTACGGCTCTGACTCCGAGCAGGATTGTGCCTTTGGCGGCCCAATCTCGCGACGAGCCATTGGCGTAAAGACCGCCCGCCAAGACCACAAGATCATTGCCGTCAGCTTTGTATTTCATGGCGGCGTCATAAATCGACATAGTCTCGCCTTTATATTTGGACAGCCCGCCTGATGTGCCCGGGCACATTTCGTTTTTAATCCGGATATTGGCAAAGGTTCCGCGCATCATCACTTCATGATTACCGCGTCTTGACCCAAAGCTGTTAAACTCATTTCTGGGCACTTGCCGCTCGGACAGATAATTCCCCGCCGGCCCGTCCATAGCAATCGCGCCAGCTGGCGAGATATGATCGGTCGTAATCGCTTCGCCGAGCAGGGCTAAAATTTTAGCTCCTTTTATGTCGGTAATGGGTGTTGGTTCAATGGTCATACCTTCAAAATAAGGTGGGTGTTGCACATAGGTTGAGCTGGAATTCCACTTATAGGTTTTCCCGCCGCCGACTTTGATGCTTCGCCATTGTTTGTCGCCTTTATAAACATCTTTATAACGGTCAATGAACATTTTTCGGGTAATGGTTTTGGCAACGAGAGCGGCAATATCTTTAGAGCTTGGCCAGATGTCTTTGAGGTAAATATCCTTGCCATTACTGTCAACGCCGAGCGGATCATTGTCAAAATCATGATGCATAGAACCAGCCAGCGCGTAGGCAATGACAAGAGGCGGGGAGGCGAGGAAATTGGCGCGAATATCGGGGCCAATCCGACCTTCAAAATTTCGGTTGCCAGAGAGGACAGAGCAAGAGATGAGGTCGCCGTCAGCGATGGCCTCTGAAAATTCAGGCGCGATGGGGCCAGAATTGCCAATACAAGTCGTGCAGCCAAAGCCAACAATGTTAAATCCGAGATGATCAAGTTCGCCTTGGAGTTTAGCTTTTTTAAGATATTCCGCCACCACTTGTGAGCCGGGGGCGAGAGATGTTTTCACCCATGGTTTAACCTTAAGCCCGAGTTCATTAGCGCGCTTGGCCAAAAGCCCCGCCCCGATGAGAACGCTCGGGTTTGAGGTATTGGTACATGAGGTGATAGAGGCGATAAAAATATCGCCGTGATCAAGTGAAAAATTGCGGCCTTTAACGGGGACAGGCATGCCGTCACCGGGAGATTTATCAAATGTTTGGCTGAGGATTTTTGCAAAGCTATTGCCTGAACCTTTTAGGATAATTTTTTCTTCAGGGCGTTTAGGGCCAGAAATGGTGGGCACAATCGTGTTAAGGTCAAGGGCGACTGTGGTTGTATATACTGCCTTAGTGCCGTCGCGCCACATGCCTTGAGCCTTGGCATATTTTTCCACCAGCTCAATGCGGGCCGCGTCGCGGCCTGTGCCGTGTAGATATTTAAGTGTGTCTTCGTCAACAGGGAAGAAGCCACATGTTGCGCCGTATTCTGGTGCCATATTGGCGATGGTAGCTTGGTCTTCGAGGGAGAGATGGTCTAGGCCAGAGCCAAAAAACTCGACGAATTTCCCAACGCAGCCATGGGCGCGCAATTGCTGAACGATTGTGAGGACAAGATCGGTCGCGGTCGCACCTTCGGGCAATTTCCCCGTAAGCTCCATGCCAACAACTTCGGGGATGAGCATGGAAATAGGTTGGCCAAGCATAGCGGCTTCGGCTTCAATCCCGCCAACGCCCCAGCCAAGAACAGAGAGGCCGTTAATCATAGTGGTGTGACTATCGGTGCCAACAAGGGTATCGGGGAAGGCATATGTTTTCCCGCCTTCGGTTCTTGTCCATACGGTTTGGGCCAAATGTTCGAGATTAACTTGGTGGCAAATTCCTGTGCCCGGCGGGACAACGGCGAAATTATCAAAGGCGGATTGACCCCATTTGAGGAAATCATAGCGTTCACCATTACGTTCATATTCCCGCTTCACGTTTTGAGCAAAGGCAGTATTTGTGCCTGAATAATCAATCATAACCGAATGGTCGATGATCAAATGTACTGGATTTTGCGGATTGATCGAAGAGGCTTTCGCGCCGAGTTTAACCACAGCGTCGCGCATGGCAGCGAGGTCAACTACGGCAGGAACGCCCGTGAAATCTTGCATCAGAACGCGGGCGGGGCGGTAAGCAATTTCGTGGGTGGATTTTTGAGTTTTAAGCCATATGGCGATGGCTTCTATATCGGCTTTGGTAACCGTGGTGCCGTCTTCATTGCGCAATAGATTTTCCAGTAAAACCTTTAGGGAATTGGGTAGTTTTGAAATTCCCGACAGACCATTTTTCTCTGCGACTTTAAGATCAAAATACGTATATTTTCCGCCGCGTACAGTCAGTTCACGTTGGCAATTAAAGCTATCAAGAGAGGCCATATTACTTTCCTTATATTTGTGTGTATATTCATAGAGTGCTTGAGGGCAAGCCGCAATCTTATTCGTTTTTATCTTGAGGCTCGGCCTGCATATATTTCATCATCAAAGGCAGGTTGAGCAAAGTAAAGATGAAGGTCAGAGGCAACATGCCCGCCAATTTGAAATTTGACCAAAAGGCTTCACTAAAATTACGCCAGATATATTCATTGACGCCCGCCAAGAAGAAAAAGAAAAACCCCCAGCGAAACGCAAGCGTGCGCCACACGGTGTCGGGCAGTTGATAAGCTCCACCCATCATGGCTTTAAACACGTTTTTACCAATGGCCAAAGAGCCCAAAATTGTCGCCCCAAACAAGATGTTCATGGCCGTAGGCTTCATATAAAATATGGTTTTGTTTTGAAAGATAATAGTAATTGCTGCCGTGCCAATCACGATAATGGCACTAACCCAGAGCATAGCCGAGATTTTGCCAAATTTTATTTTTGAATATATCACAGCAATTAGTATAGCGACGGCAAATACGCCCGCGCCAATATAAAGGGCGTTATCGGGACTAAAGCGGCGGGCTAAGTTAAACGTGATCACATAAGCCAGCACGGGCCCTAAATCGGTCAACGTAGAGGAGGGCTTTTGTTGTACTGGTACGTTTTCATTCATAAGCGCGGTTTGCCAGACTTGTCACGCGCAAGCAAGAGAGAAGTGGGGGGAAGGCTGGGTAAAGGCGTGAGTATTTTCAATGCTTAAGACAAAGTGGGCTTATCTTGGGAGTGGGCATTCCTAAATATTACTTGCCAACTTTAAGGGGTGGTCGTTACGTTTTTAGCATTTTGTGTGTGGAACCACTTTATGATTTGCGGGTATAAGTCTGCAATCGTCTGTTCTGGCATTCGGTTTTTGTAGAGGTCATCTACAAAAACACTGAACTCAGGAAACATAATAAACCCACGTTGGTCTTTCATATAGATGCGGTTGGCTTCAAGTAGATATTCCAGATCTTTTTTGGGCGCATAATCAATATAATAAAACTCAACCAAAACCCAATTCAAATATTCATTAAAGACTTGATATGCATTGCCATAGCTATCAGCGGGGGCGCCTTTTCTTACCCATAATGCGCGGTTGGAAACGGCTTCATTTATCTCTTTGGCATAATTGTCCGCCGTGGGATTGATGAACCCGTGATTTATTTCTGTGAATAGCAATTCTCCGCGTTCCATATTTTTGGAAATATCGGATATGGGTTTTTCTTTTGTGCTAGGGTATGGAAAATTGATGTGAGGCTGTAACTCGGTAAAACCATTGCTTTTTATCCAAGCGACAGATTGTTTGCCAGAAACTAAGAGCGAGAA
>JAESQI010000023.1 GCA_016765255.1 Robiginitomaculum sp.
CATGATTCCTGGGCCGCCGCCGGTCATGGTTGCATAGCCGGCTTGGGCAAGTTTCTTACCAACCGCTTGGGCGAGTTGGTAATATTCATTGTCCTCATCGAACCTTGCAGAACCAAAGACCGTAACGCATGGGCCGATGAAGTGAAGCTTGCGGAACCCATGAATGAACTCAAGGAAGATCTTAATTGCAGTCCAGAGTTCTTGTCGGCGCAGACGCGGGCCCTTGAGTAGATGATGCTCCGAGCCCTTGGGAGGCTGCTTGCCCCACTCTTGTTCTTGCTTGGGCTCGGGCTTGGTCGCTGGCTGGGCGTTCGTAGATTGTGCGTTTGGTTCGTTGTTCATCAAGTAGGAGTTTAGGCAAGACACACGCACCGCAATGCGGCATACCATCTCTCACAACCGCAAATCCAAGGACCAAACCCATGAGCACTCCATTTACCCTTCAAAACACGCGCGGGCTTGAACTTCTCGGCGACACCCACTCGCCAAATGATCCGCCCAAAGCATGCGTGATCTTGATGCACGGATTCAAAGGCTATAAGGACTACGGCTTTCTCCCAGTGCTTGCCCATGATCTATGCCAAGAAGGACTGTTTGTGCATCGGTTTAACTCTTCGACCTCGGGCATGACCAACGAGATCGAAACCTTTGCTAGGCCAGACCTTTTCGAACTCGATACATGGACCCGCCAGGTCGAGGATATTGAGCGTGTTGTGCAAGCCGTGCGCGATGGCGAGATTGCTGGCAAAGGCTTGCCCATCTTTATCATTGGGCATTCGCGTGGCGGCGCATCCGCCTTGCTCGCTGCGGGACGACATGGCGATGCGCTAAAACTCGCTGGCGTGATCACGATCAATGCCGTAGATTGCTGTTCGCGCATGCCCGAGGATGAACAAGAAGCAATGCTCGCTCGCGGCTACACCATGACACAAAGCGCACGAACCAATCAAGACCTCCGAATCAATAGCACATGGCTAAGTGAACAACTCGATAATCCTGACGCGCACGATGTGATTTTACAAGCAGCAAAGATCGCATGCCCGGTATGTGTGATTCATGGTGATGACGACCAGGCTGTTGATTTGAGCGCGGGCAAGGCTATTGCTCAAGCATGCAAAACAGATCTCAACACCCTCGAAAAAGGGAACCATGTCCTCAATATGCCCAATCCAAGCGAATTAGATACCAAACGATCTGTACAACTCCTCAAGACAACAGGCATTATTGTCCGATTTATAGCAAAGCACGGGTAGTTCTTACTCGTTAAGTTAGTGTTTGACATCATCCATTGAGTGAGCGACAATTCATACAGATGCTTCGCATTCAAAAAATCTCGATTGGCACATTGCTCGCGCTCTTCTGCGCACCGTCGGCTGCCCAGCAGATGACCGACTTCGATGGCGATTATGTTCTTGTCGAACCCACACAATCACCAAGTTTACAATCGCTTCAAATCGATCGGTCATACTCTATGTCCGAGCCGATCTCCGATGAACAACTCGAAAGCCTGCTCGAAAGTTTAACAAGCAACTGGTTCGATCCTTACGCATCAACCTCTGGCTTTCAGCTCAACACGCTCGAAGACACAATGCTCAAACTCGACGAGCATGGCCTTGATCTTGTTATTCATTCGATCGATACTTGGATGAACAACGCAACGACCAACGCCGGCATCAACCAAAACAACTCGCTCACCTTCTCCGTCGACAGAAACACCGAACTCCGTGATGGCAATATCTCGGGCAGCGAACGCATGCTCGATAGCAATCCGATGCGCGATCATGTCGCGAGCATCGCCCAGAGCGAAGGCGAGTATGACATCTACGATCTCTCGCTCGAATGGCAAGCGCTCCGGGCTGGGCCCGTAACGATCTCGATGCTCTCTGGCATGAGAGCCATCGAAGCCAATATCGGCAAACGCGTCACTGTCAATGGCAGCACTTCATTCGAAACCGTCAACCGCTTTACTGCGGTGCCGATGGTTGGCTCTGGGTTCCGCTGGCAGATCAATGATGCGTTCTCGTTTTCAAGTTCTGCGCTCACCCACCCGATCGAAACTGGCGATGCACTCTTAGACTTCAATGCCTCGACAGATCTCAGGATCTCGACCAATATCGGATTCAGCGCAGGATACCGCATGACCAAGTCATCGTTCTCTGTCGGCTCGATAGATACCGAGTACGACCAAGAAGGGCTCTTCGCCCGCTCGAAGATCAGCTTCTAACTCACACTCAACAATAACCTGATTACGAATATATTTGACTTTTTGATTTTTTTGCGGCCTTGCTTAACATGTCGAGATAAGCACTGTAATCATTATCGTCAAAAAATACCTGCTCACGCCGATTGCCACGTTGGGTTACGTGATGGGGAAGTCCAGGAATAACAATGCGAGCAAGTCGAGCCATAAAGCACCCTAGGCCAGAGCTTGACATAAAACAAGTAATTCGGTTACTGTCACCGTAATTCACTGTAATTCTGCTCCGTGCGCCAAATCGAAAGTTATTCTCACTTTAACGAAGATATATTTGCTTTTTCCCACGCATTTAGGCCGCCACTAAGGCTGTAGACATCGAGATTCAATTCTCGCAAATAAGTTGCGGCTTTCTGGCTAACCCATGCACCTTTTACACAATAAACAATAATCGGTTGATCATTGGGTAGTCCTTTAGCCCACTCGGAAATGGCGTCAGGATCACGATAACTGGCCCCCTTAATTAGTTCGGGGTTATTGACAAAGTCTTCTTGTAAACGAACGTCTATGATCATGGCACCTTGCGTTGCGAGATTATTCATCTCCGCAATAGACACAGTTCGATCATATGTAGGGCGAGCGCCATCTCGAAACACAAAGGTCGATTCGTCATTCCCGCAAGCAGTAAGCACTAAAAAAATAAATAATGTTAGGTAGGCTTTCATGTTCTTCTCCAAAAGTTGCACCGGACAACACCGCAAATTCATGAAGAACATCTTCAGACAACGCGCGGCATCCTTCCGACATAAGCCGTAAGATGCAGGATTGGGCACGTTGCCTAACAAGGGCTCCTACACGCCCTGAACGATTGTAAACAATTGGCGGCTAGAGTGTCAAGATTCAAATCGCTCCTGTATAGGTTCATGCTTGAACTCTTAGCCCGCCGTGTGGCGGGTAGGGAGATGACTCCCGCTCCAACCAACAAACGTATCCACGCCCTCCCAACCAGCTCTATATTGAAATTGTCCCAACACTAATGGCATCAATTGCGCGTTGAGTTGAGGTGAGGGGGTGTCAGGATTGATTTGTTGGATATACCTCCGCATGGCCTATTGGCTAAAATAGTTTATCAATTATATCACTGTAATGGAGAAAAATTATGGCGGATGGGGAGGGATTCGAACCCCCGGTACAGTTCCCCGCACTCCAGTTTTCAAGACTGGCGCCTTAAACCACTCGGCCACCCATCCGCACTTAAATTTAGAAATCAAAAATAAAAAATATTTTTAGTTCCTAAGGGCTGTGCGTTAGCAAGACTTGCAATCTTACGCAAGGGCTAAGGTTAAAGTTTGTGAGTTTTCGCAAGGTTTACGCAGATAAACAACTGAGGGGCAGGGGGTCGGGTATTATTATTTACCTTTTGGCAACCTTATTTAATAGAACACCGTTAAGCGTGTCTTCTAACGTCGATTTAAACTTACTGCGCTACATAATGCAAGATTGAAAATAATCAGTTGTGCAAAGCTGAGGAAAAGATAGGTGGATTATGAAGTGTTTATATAAATATAATTTGGGAAAAACGGGGCTGATTGCTATTTTAGGATTGGCAAGTCTGACGCTTGGTGCGTGTTCAACCACATCAACGACGATGGCAAATGGTGTCGTCCCGATTACATATAAAGTTGATGAGGGAAGATTTAGACCCGTGACGGTGACAAGGCCGTATACAGCAACTTTGCCGTATAGCACGAATAGAAACCAGCAAACGCCCCGTAGTATTGCACCGTCTACGCGCCAAACCCCATATGTCACAAGCTTGCCTTATGCCAGCACGTTCGATCAATCTGGTGTCGATACTGATTTATACGCCCATCAGCGCATCGGTAAAACATATACCATTATGGGAAAACAATATACGCCTAAGCATCAGCCGCATTATAATACAGTTGGTACCGCGTCATGGTACGGGGATAAATTCCACGGGCGGCCAACGGCGACGGGTGAACTCTATGATATGGACGATATTACGGCGGCACACAAAACTCTGCCCCTCAACAGCATGGTCTATGTGACAAATCTTGAAACGGGTAAAGGTTTATTGGTACGCGTCAATGACCGTGGGCCATTTGTGGATGGCCGAATTATTGACCTTAGCCGCGCTTCGGCTAGACGTCTTGGTATGTTCACTTCAGGGCTTAGCCGTGTACGTGTGCAATATGCTGGGCCTGCTGACCCAATGGCCGCCAAAACAAATAAACGGCCAATTAAGCGCCCATCAACACCTGAAATACGCAAAAATGAAGCGCCTGCCTTGGTAGTCGAACTACCAAAACCAGCCCTGAGGCTTTTACCAAAAGTGCCAGAATTGGTTATGCCAAAACTCGCGCCTGAGTATAAGCCATTGCGTGAACTCGGGAAACAGTTGCAAACACCACCCGCTACGCAGGCCTCTCTACCGATACAAGAAGCCTCGCCTGAGACGTACAACAATCCTCTCTTAGGGTTGGAAAATACGACGCCAAGGATGCAAATGCAGCCAACGACGCCTCAATCAGTTCAAAAGCCAGAGCCTGAACCTAAACAAAACATTCAGCTGGAAGACGGGCCCATTACCCTCACCATTAAAGGGCCAATCCATATGGCGTCTGACAAACATAAACGAGGCAAGTCAAATGCGAGATTTATCCCAGCTGTGAATTATAAAGTAAAACCTGCTAAAAAATAACGGCTAAGACTTTACCTGTCTACACATGTGTGAGAGTTTAAAAGGCGTGCAAATATGTACGCCTTTTGATTCTTATATATGAAGTCTTAATATGAAAACCTGGTTTTTCCTCTGTGTACTGATAATGGTATGTTCTTTTGCTACAGGCGCATATGCACAAACCGACCCCTCATTTTCAACCCCTGCTAAACACCTCATCATCATGGACGCGCAGAGCGGGGAAATATTATTTGAGAAAAATGCACGTATCCCAATGGCGCCCGCTTCAATGACAAAAATCATGACGGCGAGTGTTGTGTTTGATAAAATTCAGTCAGGTGCTCTGTCTTTAGACGATGAATTTGTAGTTAGCGAAAACGCTTGGCGTAAAGGCGGCGCAAAATCTGGATCTTCAACCATGTTTCTTAAGCCAAAATCCAAAGTCAAAGTGTCTGATTTATTGCGCGGAGTCATCATTCAATCAGGCAATGATGCGTGCATTACGCTGGCCGAAGGTATCGCGGGGAGCGAGAGCGCATTTAGCGAGCTTATGAACGAAAAAGCGGCACAACTTGGGCTAACGAGTGCGCATTTTAAAAATGCAACGGGCTGGCCAGACGACGGGCATGTTATTTCCGCTTACGACCTCGCAAGGCTCGCCTTGCACAGTATAAAATCATACCCTGAGCTTTATAAAATTTATGCGCAGCCAAGTTTTACGTGGAACGGCATTAAACAAGCCAACAGAAACCCCCTTATCCTTGCGGGGGTTTTGGGGGCTGACGGATTAAAAACTGGACATACTCAAATATCAAAATACGGATTTGTCGGCTCTGCAGTGCAAAATGGTCAACGCCGCATTTTTGTCGTCAACGGGCTGGAGAGTAAATCTCAAAGACGCTCTGAAAGCTTGCGCATTATGAAAAGTTCGTTTTCGCAATTTTCAGTTTATAATATATATAAAACTAGCGCTGTCGCTGGATATGCCAAAGTTTTTATGGGTAAATCTGAAACGGTAAATTTGAGCGTGAAAGAAGATGTTAATATTGGCCTAGCTAAGCATCTGCGAAAAAACTTGAATGTTCAGATTAAATACAAAAGCCCAATTCCCGCACCTATTGTCAAGGGTGACCATATTGCAGATTTGCACATAAGTGCGAATGGAAAACCATTAAAAACAATCCCTCTTTATGCCGATGAAGAGGTGAAACGAAAATCATTTTCTGGTAGATTGCTCGCATCTATTATTTTGCGTATTAGGGGGGAATAATGGGCCAAGCTGGAAAATTCATCACTTTAGAAGGCGGCGAAGGGGCTGGAAAAACCACACAAGCCAAACGCTTAAAAGACGCCCTTGATAGCGCCAATATTGAAAACCTTGTTACCAGAGAACCCGGCGGTACATTCGGAGCCGAAGCCATTCGTGATTTGGTATTGGGCGGAACTCATGAACGGTGGTCTGGCATGACTGAATTGCTATTGATGTATGCTGCTCGTCTCGACCATATGGATAAACTGATCAAGCCAGCTTTAAAACGCGGCGTATGGGTGATCTGTGACAGGTTTAGCGACTCTTCCATGGCCTATCAAGGTTGCGCCCGTGGTCTTGGCCCAGACAAAGTCAAAGCCGTCCACAAAGCTGTAATGGACGGATTTAAGCCCGACCTGACTATTTTATTTGATATAGATCCCATTCTCACGCAAAAACGAGTCCAGACACGGGGTGGGGAACTTTCTAGGTTTGATACGGAAACGTTAGAATTTCACAAAACACTCCGCAAAGGGTTTTTGGATATTGCCCAAAATGATCCTGAGCGTGTGAAAGTTATTGACGCAGCTTTGCCCCGCGACGCCATAGCCGCGCAAATTCGCCACCTTGCCATGCAACAATTCAGAGACCTTCGTCTTGGCTAGGGCCGTTCAAAAACACACTGACCATATGCCGTCAAACCCCGAGGCGGATAAGGCGGATCATTGCCCGCACCCGAGGGAGGTTTATTCACTCATCGGTCATGAACACAATGAGCAAAATTTTGCAAAGCTATTTGAACAAAACCAGCTCCACCATGCTTGGCTAATCAGCGGTGCAAAAGGTATTGGCAAAGCGACACTCGCTTACCGTATGATCCGCCGGGTTCTGGGGGGTGTTGCGCAAACAGCAGGACATCTTGATATTCCGCAAAGTGACGCGGTTGCTCAGCGTGTGCAATCACTTGGTCACGGAGATTTTTTGCTCGTCCGTCGGCCTTATGATGTCAAATCCAAGAAATTAAAAGCCGAAATCCCTGTCACCGAGGCCCGAAAAATCAGTGATTTTTTCTCGCGAAAACCATCTGAAGGTGGGTGGCGTGTAAGTTTGATTGATAGCATGGACGAAATGAACCGCAATGCTGCCAATGCCGTCCTAAAAACACTAGAAGAACCACCTGAGAAAGCATTGATAATATTGCTTACTTCCGCTCCCGGGCGGTTATTGCCGACTATTCGTTCACGGTGCATGGATATGTCTTTGCGCCCAGTTGAAACAACCGCGCTCAACCATTGGCTAGAAGGGCGAACGAACGCCAGTTCAAAGGATGTCGAGGCGGCTATTATGCTTTCACAAGGGGCTCCGGGTAAAGCTTATGCTTTAGCTCAAAATGCAGACACAGTATTACGGCCATTACGGGGATTTTTGGAAAATTTTCCCAAATCATCACCTTCTATGTTGCATATGATATCCGATGCTCTGTCGGCTCAGAAAGCAAATGTTTCTTACGGTTTGTTTTGGTCGGCACTTGAAGATATTTTGCATGCCCAAGCCATTTACGCGGCAACAGGTCAGTGGGACAGTGCTTTTTCCCCGATTAAACAAGTAAAAAGCCCCGATGAATGGCTGGATATTCGAAAAAACTTACAATCCCAATACCGTGCCCAAGCAGGGTTGAATATGAATAAAAAAACCGTGCTGCTAAACGCACTTTCGCAAATAGGTATATAGATGCTTGTCGATAGTCATGTGAATTTACACGGTGAGCAATTTAGCGGTGATTTGGACGCGGTTATCACCCGCGCACAAGAAGCTTGTGTTGCGACAATGCTAAATATTTGTTGTAATATTGCCGACTTTCCGTCGGTGTTGGCAGTTGCAGAGCGGTATGAGAATATGTATGCATCAATTGGTACACATCCTCATGACGCCCACACGAACCCACACATAAAAGCGCATACTATCATAGAATTAAGTAAAAACGATAAGGTCATTGGCATTGGGGAAACTGGACTGGATTTTCATTATAATTATAGTAAAAAAGACGATCAATACGTGAATTTTCTCGCCCATATTGAGGCCGCCCGTGAAACGCAACTACCCTTGATTATCCATAGTCGCAATGCGGATACAGAAATGGCTGAACTCCTCGAAGCCGAGATGAAGAAGGGAGCATTTCCCGCACTCCTACATTGCT
>JAESQI010000024.1 GCA_016765255.1 Robiginitomaculum sp.
TTTAACAGATTGTGTTCGGCTCGCCCCGCCGTGAACAGATTTTGTATTCTCAAAACCCTGTGTGGCTTTATCAAATAGGTCCTGATCATCCGGATGAATAACCACGATAATATTAAAAAATTTGGAGAAACAATCAAGTGTACGGGTCAGTACGGTTTTCCCTTCAATGTTCCGATATTGTTTGGGGATAACACCTGGCGCCCGATTACCTCTACCTGCCGCCACGATTAGGACAGCTATTTTATCATATGAGTGTGATGAAATATTGTGCATTGATGTTTTACCCTCTAAAGAAACTATATGAGCCAGCAAATTCAAATCGGCAAGCATAACTTGGTGTCCAATGTTTTGGTGGCGCCCATGTCTGGCATTAGCGATTTACCGTTTCGCCGCCTGTGTCAGGAGTTTGGGGCAGGGCTTGTGATCTCGGAAATGGTGGCTGGCGAGTATTTGGGCAAAGGTCAGCATGACACCTTGCGCAAAGCAGCAGGTGCGGGTGTCATTGATCCTCTGGTTGTTCAACTGGTTGGGCGTGAAGCCAAATGGATGCATGAGGGGGCGAGGATTGCAGAGGATAACGGGGCAAAAATTATTGATATAAATATGGGATGTCCGTCGAGGCGGGTGACATCTGGCCTGTCAGGTTCTGCCCTTATGCGTGATCTTGACCATGCGTTGGAGTTGATAAAGGCGACAATTTCGGCGGTGTCAATTCCTGTTACATTGAAAATGAGGCTTGGTTGGGACGAGAACTCTTTAAATGCAGCCGAGTTGGCGCGACGGGCAGAAGAAGCTGGCGTGCAAATGGTCAGTGTGCATGGACGCACACGGTGTCAATTTTATAAAGGCGTTGCCGATTGGAAGGCTGTTAAGTCTGTCAAAGACGCAGTTTCTATTCCTGTTTTCGTTAATGGGGATATTTTAGGGCCACAGGAGGCGCAGCAAGCTCTTGAGCAATCTGGCGCAGATGGTGTTATGCTCGGGCGCGGCCTGATCGGTGCGCCGTGGCGAATTGAACNAGTGAACGCTGTGTTNAAAGGTGAGGATGTGCAAACAGTCGACGTGAACAAAGCCTATGAAGCTGCCCATGGGCATTATCTGGCAATGTTGGAGTTTTACGGAACGGAACAAGGGAGACGTGTGGCCCGTAAACATCTGGCTGGATATGTGCAA
Organism: Robiginitomaculum sp.; assembly: GCA_016765255.1. GTDB lineage: Bacteria > Pseudomonadota > Alphaproteobacteria > Caulobacterales > Maricaulaceae > Robiginitomaculum_A. Next base: position 1,174 of record JAESQI010000024.1, read on the forward strand.
CATGCTCCCGTTAAAATGGATGCGACCAAACGCGCAAAGTTGAAATCAGAGATATGCAGAATAAATGACCCACAAGATGTGTTGATAGCGCTCGGCGAAATTTACCTTGAAAACGAAGTCGTGGATAAGGTCGCATAGAGTGTCAGAAATTAGCTATCCACTTGCTGAGCATATCCCTGAACCCATTTTCGTTTTTGAAAATAGTTCTCCAATACAGCAAAACAATGGTGCGCCCATAATATCTTGGGTCAATGTCGAGACTGAATTGTGGGTTGGTCGTTCATCCCGTACAATTATAGGGAAGCCCCTTGGTGATATTACCAAGGCATTTAACGCGTTATCACAAAACATTTTCAATACGATGCAAAACCAGAGCAGTGTTCGCGGGCATGATTTGATAATAGAATTCGTGGGTGGTCAAAAATTTATCTGTGATTATCTTATTTTTCAGTGCCCGCAAGGTACTGCGCTTATGATGCTCCCTAAGCAAGCTGGATTGAATGATAATGATACACACCTGAAAGAAGAGTCGGTAAATATGCTCGGGCGAATGTTAGCACATGAGTTAAAAAACCCATTAGCGGGCATTCGCGGTGCGGCACAATTGCTTGAAAGCGAACTGGACAGAGCNGACAATCTGGAGCTAACGGGTCTCATACAAGATGAAGTTGACCGGATAGGGCGACTAGTCGAACAAATAGAACTCTTNGGTTCAGGTAATTTTGCCCCCTATACAAAACTAAATATTCACTCAATTTTACGCAAGGCAAAACTTTTGTTTCAAAGTCAAAATGAAGCGGATCACACCCAACGCAGTATAGAGCTTTCTGAGAATTATGACCCGTCTCTACCTGACGTTTACGGCGATAAAGACGGCTTGATGCAGGTCACCGTTAATCTCATCGCGAATGCAGTTGAGGTATTGCAAAATGTTGATGACAGCGAAAAGGCGCAAGGAAAAATAGAAATTCAAACTCTTTACAGAACAGGGGTAGTTAAGCGCCTTGCTGACGGCACTACAATTTCCTTACCTGTCGAAGTTCGGATCATAGATAATGGACCTGGAATTGATGTGAATATAAGAGATCGCGTGTTTCAACCTTTTGTCACCAGTAAGGCAAATGGCCATGGGCTTGGACTGGCCCTCGTCCAAAAAATAATAACGGAACATGGTGGTTTAGTTGATGTAAAAACAAAACTGGGCAGAACAGTGTTTTCATTTTTACTACCCATAACTCCCATGCAAAACACAGCGGAGGATAGGCGTTAGATATGCAGTATAAGTACAAAAAAAGAGACATCCTTCTCGCGGACGACGACGCAAGTATTCGGTTCGTGTTATCAAAGTTTTTTACTAAATCTGGTTATAACGTACGCGCTACTGACAATGCGGCTACCTTGAGCAAATGGGTGAAAAGTGGTGAAGGTGATGTTGTTTTGACAGATGTGCACATGGGGAGTGACGATATATTCAAATTCATACCAGAATTAAAATCCTTGCGACCCGATTTGCCAATCATCGTAATGAGCGCGAATACGAGCGTTGTTACCGCATTGAAATCTGGCAGCTCAGACGTGTTTGACTATATTCCCAAACCATTTGACCTTGATGAGTTAGAGAATGCGATAAAGCGCGCACTCGACACAGCGGCCCCTCATATAGACGTTCAAAAACAAAACCTAAATCTTGCAAATAGTGAGCCAATCATAGGAAAGTCAGCGATTATGCAGCCCGTATTTCGCGCCATATCTGATTTTATGTCAGCTGACATTCCCGTTTATATTTATGGAGATGTTGGAACCGGCAAGACACATGTTTCCAAGTTACTACATGAAATGGGTGTGAGGTCAGAGCGTCCTTTTGTACTGTTTAGTGAATGTGAAAATGCGAGGTCGCTCGAAGCAAAAGTCCTCAATGGTGATCTATGCGTAGACCGTATTCATGAACTTATGCCAGATAGGCAAGCTATGCTTTTACAAGCCCTAGAAAACAATGAACGAAAATCAAATCGGGATGCATTTCGGATAATTTCTATGTCAAACTCTCCTTTGCCCGCCTTATTAAAGACTGGATGTATACGTGAAGATTTGTACTACAGATTAGCTGGAGGAGAGATCAATCTACCGTCATTATCACAAAGACTGGAAGATATTCCAGCTCTAACAGGCCACTTTCTTGGTCTAAAGAAACATGGAAATTCAAAAAAGCTTAATCAGAAAACCGTGGATATGTTAAAAGCATACGACTGGCCTGGAAATATACTGGAGCTGAAAAGTTTGATGGAAATCATTACCCTTAAATTTTCTGACATGAATATTACGCCTGAAATTCTAAAAACTGTCCTGAACCATAGTAATGATGTACATGGTGAAATAGATGGGGGTGACGAGGTAAGTGCTACTTTAAAATTGGCATGTAAGGCACTATTGCGAAATTCTAAGCAAAACGACAGAACGCCGTATGTGCAGGCATTGGCATGGGTAGAAAAACCTCTCATAGAAGAAGCCTTGCGCCAAGTGGGGGGCAACAAGGTGCAAGCTGCGGAATTATTAGGTATTCACAGAAATACATTGCGCACAAAAATAAAATCGCTTGGTATTGATGTATAGCTTGATAATTTGAAAAGTGTTGATTTTTTACAACACTGTGTTATTTAAGCCACGAATGTATTAGAAAAACACATGAACGATACTACACATCAAGATATCAGATTTGTCAGCCCGCGCGTTTTTAGTACGGCACTGTTTGGCGCTCTATTTGCCGTAGCTGCGAGCTTGACGGGAATTGGCGCTCTCTCTGCACTTTCTGGAAATGCTGGTCAGGCCCAATATGCAATACCCGCATTGTGGCTCAGTATGTTTTTTGTTTTCACACTTGGGGTTTATTTGTTTTTTAGGCTAAAAAGTGTATTGTTTTCAGATGTTCCTGGACAAAACGTACCGTATTTACACAGACGTTTTATCCTCATTTTTAGTCTCGGTGCTCTTGTCCCCGCTATTTTAGTTGGCCTGTTTTTTTCGACACTTATGAACAGGAATCTCAATGATATATTTGGGCCAAATATTAGCCAGACTATGGAGATGAGTGAAGGATTATCTACCGCATATTTCAATGAAGAACGCCGGGAAATTGGCCAAGGCGTATATGATATCGCCGATGATTTAAACCGGGCGGAAGGGCAGTTAACCAACAGAATTACCTATACGGATTTTTTAATCAACCAAGCTGTGTTTAGGGAATTTCCTGTTGTCTACGTTATTGACGGACGGGGGAGAATTTTATCAAAAGCCGAAAGCCCACAATCTCCTCCCTATATACTGCCGAGTAAAGAATCCTATCAAAAAACAAAAGATGGAACAGTTGTTTATATAACGCGTGGTGAGGTGGATTTCATTGGTGCTCTCTATAAATTGGAAAATTATAAGGATGCATTCCTATATACTGGCCGGTATTTGCAACCAGGTTTGTTAAAAAATATTGACCAGATCAATCTCATTCAGACATCACTTACGAATTACAAAGATAACTCAACAACTCTAAAACGAGTATTTCTTCTCAGCTATATCGAAGTCGCATTGCTCATATTATTCGTAGCGATTTGGATGGCGTTGGTCGTTGCGGACAGAATTGTGTCGCCTCTTGGTGTAATGGTGAAGGCGGCTGAAAAAGTTCGCTCTGGAGACTTGGTGACACGTCTTAATGTTGTGGGGGCTTGGGACGAAATCAGCGATCTTGCCAATGCGTTTAACCGCATGACAAAACAGCTTTTCACACAACGGGAAGACTTGGTACGTGAACACAACATTTCTGAGCAACGACGAGAGTTTTCTGAAGCCGTTTTATCTGGAGTAAGCGCTGGCGTGATTGGGTTGTCGCAAGAAGGCCGTATAACGATCATCAATAACTCTGCCGAACGCCTGCTTGGTCTGACCTCTCACCGTGTTGTTGGTCAACCCCTTGTATCAGAGTTAAATGAGTTTATGCCCGCATTCCGCCGGGCTGTTGATAATTTAGGAGACAGTACAGAAGATCAAGTTAACATCGAGACGCCAACCGGAATGCGAAACCTCGATTTGCGTGTCTCCCCTTATCAAGGTAATCATTCTGATACGGGGTGGGTGATTACCTTTGATGATATGACCCGCCTTGTTTCCGCACAGCGACATTCCGCGTGGCGCGAAGTTGCGCGCCGAATTGCTCATGAAATCAAAAACCCGTTAACGCCAATATTACTGTCTGCGGAACGGCTACAGCGAAAGTATAAAGATGAAATAATATCTGACCCAGAAGTGTTTACTCAGTGTACGGAGACAATCACCAAGCAAGTTGGTAATTTGGGACGCATGGTTGATGAATTTTCGGCATTTGCGCGCATGCCAGCGCCAGTATTGGAAATGGTCAATTTGCAAGAACTTTTATCTGATACTATTTTTGCCCAAAGAGTATCTTTTCCTGATGTAGAATTTTTCTATGAAAACTTAGCAGGTAATGATGTTAGCGTTTTCTGTGACGAGCGACTCATTAGTCAAGCTCTTACCAATATTTATAAAAATGCAGGGGAATCAATCATTCGACGCTTGCACGAAACAGGAGATGACCGACGCGGTGGCATTATTAGGACATATACTCGTATCCAAGATGATATGGTGGTTATAGACATTACCGATAATGGATTGGGCTGGCCTTTAATGGACAAAGAGAGGTTGTTAGAGCCTTATATGACAACGCGAGATGAAGGTACTGGGTTAGGCCTCGCAATCGTAAAGCGGATCGCAGAAGATCATGGTGGCTCATTTTACCTGCTTGATCGTGTGGATGAAAAGCCTGGTGCACATGTAAGGTTTTGTTTGCCTGAAACCGATATGAACGCCTCGGTAGAAATCCCGCAAGTGCACACAATCACACGCAAATCACAGGACATAAATTTATGAAATTTGAAATTTTAGTTGTCGAAGACGAAACTGACATCCGCCAACTCATTGCAGGAATTTTATCGGATGAAGGGTATCCAGTTCGTGAAGCCGCAGGGAGCGCTCAAGCAATAGCTGAATTTAAAGCGCGAAAGCCTGCCCTCATTATTATGGATGTGTGGCTAAAAGGGTCGAGCCAAGATGGTATTGAATTGATGGATGTATTTAAAAAAACAGACCCAGATATTCCCATTATTATCATTAGTGGTCACGGCAATGTTGAGACAGCGGTCTCGGCTATTCGCAAAGGGGCATATGATTATATTGTCAAACCATTTCAAAGTGAAAAATTATTGATTACGGCTAAGAGAGCTCTTGAAACCGTAATCTTAAGGCAAGAGAATAAAGAGCTAAAAGGGCGTGCCACCTTGGATACAGAGTTGATCGGTACATCATTGGTGATTAGTCAGCTTCGGCAAAAGATAGAGCGGATAGCGCGGACAAACAGTCGCGTTCTCATCTCGGGGCCGTCAGGTTCAGGGAAGGAATTGATTGCCCGGCTTCTGCACGAAAATTCTGAACGTGCAAATGGGCCTTTTAAAATCGTGAATGCGGCTTCGATTGTACCTGAGCGAGTTGAAGAAGTTTTATTTGGTGTTGAAAATCCGAATGGGGGTAATTTTATACCGGGATTGCTGGAACGCGCACATTTTGGAACATTGTATGTTGACGAGGTTGCCGATATGCCCCGTGAAACCCAAAGCAAGTTGTTACGTTTGCTTGTGGATCAAAGGTTTCAGCGACTTGGGGGCCAAAAAGATGTGCAGGTTGACGTTACAATCATCACCTCAACATCGTGCAATTTAGAGCAAGAAACAAAATTGGGACGGTTTAGG
>JAESQI010000025.1 GCA_016765255.1 Robiginitomaculum sp.
GCCTGCGCTCTCAGTATTTTTGAGACCATGCACGGCAATCTAGATACATATTTTGACGCTGCCGTGATGTTACTTTTCTTACTACTGATCGGGCGTTTTCTGGATACTCAACTTAGGCTTAAAACAGGTGAAAGCGCCCAACGCCTTGCCGCCATGCAATCGGTCGAAGCCTCGCGGATTGGCGCAGACGGCACGGTGACAAGCGTCCCTGCCGCCATGATTGAACCAGGGGATATATTATTGATTGCTTCAGGGGAAAGCGTACCTGTGGACGTCGAAATCCTGACAGGTATCTCTGATATTGACACCAGTATTGCCACAGGCGAGACTTTACCAGTCCGCTCGGGTATTGGCGACACTTTATATTCTGGCATGATCAATTTGGGCGGGGCGTTAACCGTAAAGGCCTTAAGCGCCAGCAGCAATTCTTTCCTATCTGAAATCTCTAAACTGGTCGAAGCTGGTGAGCAAAAGAAAAGCAAGTTCGTTCGCATCGCAGACCGAGCCGCCCGCGCCTATGTCCCTGTTGTCCACTCGCTGGCGATCATGACATTTGTCGGTTGGATCATTGCGGGCGGCAGTCTTCGTACCGCCTCCTTAAACGCGATTGCGGTGCTGATTATCACTTGCCCATGTGCATTAGGTCTGGCCGTCCCCGCCGTACAAATCGTCGCGTCTGGACGTTTATTTAAAAAAGGGGTGTTGCTCAAATCTGGCGACGCGCTTGAGCGCCTCGCCAAAGTTGATCATATTGTTTTTGACAAAACGGGCACGCTGACTTTGGGCAGTTTGCAGCTCGACAACATGGACGAGATCAGTGAAGATAATTTACATCTCGCCGCTAGCCTCGCCCGTGGTTCAAACCATCCTATTGCCCGCGCTATCGCCTTGGCCGCAGGACGGGGGGGCTTGGCAAAAGACGTGCAAGAAGTGGCAGGGCAAGGCCTAAAAGCTCATCTCAATGGCAAAACAATATTGCTTGGAAATTCAAAATTTGTCGGGCTCCCAGACCAAAGCGGAGATACTATTGAGAGTTATCTTCGAATTGGCAAACAAAAACCGGTGCGCTTTGCCTTAAGCGACCGTCCTCGTATGGACGCTATTCAAACAATCTCTACCTTGCAAAGCCAAGGCTACGCCACGGAACTCTTAACAGGTGACAATGCAATTATGGCGCGCCGTATTGCGCAAAAATTAGGGCTGGAAAAATGGGCCGCAAAAGTATCGCCGCAAGATAAATTGGCGCGGCTTGAGGTTCTCAAACAAGATGGTCATAAAACTTTGATGATAGGGGACGGGATCAATGATGCGCCCGCTCTCGCAGGCGCCTATGTGTCCGCTGCCCCTTCAGGGGCTGCAGACATATCAAGAGCGGCAGCCGATATCATCTTACAGGGCGATAAATTATCTGGCCTCGTCACAGCGCTGAGCGTGTCAAAACAGGCCCAAAGGCGGGTGGTCGAAAATCTGTCCTTAGCCGTAATTTATAATATGATCGCCGTGCCATTGGCCGTTTTAGGCTTCGTAAACCCAATGATTGCCGCCGCCGCCATGTCGGGATCTTCTATACTGGTCACGTTAAATGCGCTTCGGTTAAAAGGGGGAGATATTTCATGACAGCTCTAATCTGGCTCATCCCCTTGGCAATGATATTGGGCATACTTGCCCTCACCGCCTTTTTTTGGACAATTCGCTCTGGTCAATATGAAGACACCAAAGGTGATGCGTCGCGTATCCTGTATTCCGAAGACCGCCCTATTGTTAACGAAGACGAAGTTTAAATCTTATCGGGGTATATCGGTGCAATATCTGTTGGCAGGTAAGCAGTGGCCGCAATTACGGATTTTGCATGGGCATCAAGAACAGCATATTCTTCTAAGAAGGCTTTAGCCGCAGCGTAATTACCGTCACCTTCAAGCATTACAATTTTGCCCGTCAGGTCTGATATGGCCTGCTCTAATTTGGCAAAATCAATGTTAAACCGCGATTGACCTTCGTCCCAACTGACCGCGCCGACTTCCTTGAAATAAGTGTATTGGAAAGCAGCGCCGCCGCCGTGGGCCTCGTCCGTACCCCAGCGCACGGCCCTAAATAGTCCAGTGAAATAAGTGGCTAGAAACGCATGTTTTTCAGACGCAGGCAGTTCACCTTTTTCCATCATATAGAGAATATTATAAGCCCCCATCACGTCTGCCTTGCCTTCTTCAATTGTGGAGTACAGCTCTTTGAGTTGTGCATTTACGGTTGTTTCTTTACCGTCAATTGTAATTGTCCCTGGCCCAAGAGAATGCGCAAGTTCGTGAAACAGGGTCTCGAAACTCATATATTTTTTCATCAAGAGTTTGGATTGTTCTGGGACTAGAACATGTTGTGCCATCGGCTCTAATATCAAGTCAAATTTTGCACCAAGCACATTGTTAAGCAGCACTTTTTTAGCCCCTTTAGCTTCGCGCACAACTTCGTCGTTAGGGAGATTAAAAGCGATAGTTTGAACACCTGGCACATTATCACCGCCGCCGTGAATTTGGTAGGTGACCGCAATCGGGCTTTCAAACCCGCGCTTGAAATTCTTGTAACTGTCCGCAACGGGAAGGTGAGCCTCCATATCGCGTAAGTATTTTTTATACTTATCAAGGGCCGCGCTCTCGATTGGATCTTTAATGGTGATAAAAGCTTCAAAGGCTGTTTTATAACCGTATAGCTTGTCCGTATATACTTCATATGGCCCAATAACCACTTCAATAGGTGTATCTTTCAAGTCCATCCACGCCATTTCGCTTTCGCGGTAATCATCGGTGAAAAACGCATCGGCACGCAAGGATAGGAATTTTTTCAATGACGGGTTCGAGGTGAGAGCTGCAGCTTCACGTAGTTTCGCCGCTGCAGGGATGAGCCACTCTTTATACTCTTGTGAATAAAGCGTGGTGATCAATTTATCGCCGTCGCGACTAACGATTGTATAAAGAGACCGCAGAGCGTCTTCATCACTAGGATGAGCCGTGATCCAGCTTTCAAATTCAACCTTGGTCATATCAGCAGGATAAAACCCTGCCCCGTCCGGCCTATTTTTATCGCCCCAGAATGCATGGTTTTCATCCAAAGTATCCCACGGCCCAAAATGGCGATCAAACATAGCCAGCATTAGTTTTTTATTGGGTATGTTGGACGCCTCAATATCTTTGCGCACATCTGGGTTTGTCGGCGAAACTTGACGAAAATATATCTCGTCCATATAGCCCGCCGCTTCGATCAGCAGATTGATCACTTGGCGCTGTTCATCATTTAGAAAAGATGTATCCGTTCCTGTAAGATCAATGGTGGCGATTTTATCGTAGCGCGATTGAAGATCACTAACGACATGAACATTTTCCGTTGTGGTTTTGGCGTTTTGTGCAGGTGAACAAGCGACCATAAGAGCGCTCAGGGCGGCAGCAAGAAGATATTTACGCATAGAATATCCTTTTTTAAAAGATGATGAATTCACATTCTTTTATAGGGCTAACCACATTATGACTAGGAAAATATTTGGGAAACTCATCCTACCGAATTAAAAAATCATCCTTGGTAAATTCAGCCTCTGGATATTGCGGGTTCATGCCTTCCAAGGTGTCTCGAACAATCGAGGTAATGATCGCGCTTCTGGTGGCGCGTTGATCAGAGGGAATAATATGCCACGGAGCGTGAGGCGTCGAGGTGCGCCTAACCATGGTTTGGTACGCGTCCATAAAATCGGGCCAGAGCATGCGATCATCCAAATCGCTCGGGTTAAATTTCCAAAATTTATGGGGCTCTACCAAACGTTCTTTCAGGCGGATAGCCTGTTGGTCTTTTGATATATTGAGCATGAATTTTAAAATTTTCATCCCGTTTTGAACAAGATGTTTTTCAAACTGATTGATCTGCTCATACCGGTTTTCAATTTCTGCCTCACTAACAAATTTTCGCACTTTAACCACCAGCACATCTTCGTAATGAGAGCGGTTAAATACGGTTATACCGCCTTTGGGTGGACAAACATTATGCACGCGCCAGAGATAATCATGGGACAGTTCTCGTTTGCTCGGTTTAACAAAGGCTTGCACCCGTACATTTAACGGCGGAGTGCGCGAGAATATGGCAGAGATTGTGCCGTCCTTGCCGCTAGTATCCATGCCTTGCAAAACAATGAGTAATGATTGTGTGTTTTGCCCATATAATCTATGCGCCAAAGGAGCAATCAACTTAGCTTCGGTTTTGATATGGGCCCGAGCTTGTTTTTTGTTTTTATATAGATTTACCCGCGCTGGATGATCCTTTAATGTAAAAGGGTCTTCGGGGCGGGCTAAGAAATCATCGGCCAACACCTTCACATACTATCCTCAAGCAAGAATACACTGCATAGCCAAATAAAAATCAACATGAATAAAGTGCCCGACACGAGTGTATATGGTGACATACTGCTTGCCGTCTCTATTTGGGGGATATCCAATTTGGGGATATTTAGAGTTGGAAGATTGATAGCCGAAATATATCGCCATAAATTTGGCACTTGCAAGGCAGCATACCCACCCCCTAAAGCGGCAGCAATCCCAACAAAATAAGCTTTACGCGGTTTTGGGGGCATGAGGCCCGCCATGACGGCATCGCTAAATCCTGCGTCGTCCATCGGTGCTGCATATTCATTCAGCAGGTCTTTGAACATTTTGTCATCGAAATTATCTTGCATCATATGATTATGCCCTTTCATAAGCGGTAAGGAAAGCCCTTAGGGCGGTTTTTCCGCGCGCAATGTGAGATTTTACGGTTCCCAGTGGCAGGCCCAATGCCTTTGTGATCTCAAAATGGCTAAGACCGTAAGATAAATTGAGCAAAACCGCCGCTCGTTGTTCACTGGAAAGAGCGTTCATTGCCTGCTCAATATCCATTTTTATACTCGGCTTACCCTGTTCAATACTTTCTGGTTTTGGCAAATAAAGGTCGCTTAAGTTTCTGCGGCGGTTTTCTTTACGCACATAATCCAAAAATGTTCGGTAGGCGATTTGAAAAAGCCAAGCTTTGGCGGATTTTGCGTCCACCAATGATCCAAATTTTTGGTAGGCCCGTAAAAATGTGTCTTGGGCCAGATCATCGGCCAGTGAATGGTTTTTACAAAGCCGCCGCAAAAAGGCACGAATTTGCCCTTGATGGTCACGGACAAGCGCCTCGAAAAGGCGCTTGTTCTTATGATCCCCTGTTTGTTGCAAAAACTAGATTTCGTCTTTGCGCGATACAAAGTACCAAAATGCCAGATATGCAAATGAGATCAAGACCGGGAACATGGCCAGTCCGCCAAATACTGCCTGGGCCTCTTCTTCAGGGATCATGCCTCCAAACAGAAACAAGGCAATACCGACCGCGAGCAAGATTAAACCTTTTCGCAAATCTGCGTGAGAGCGCGTAGCATTAAACCCAACCGATTTGATTAGGTCTGGAGTTATGTCTTTATCTTTAGCAATCAGAGCGGCAACCAGTTCTGCTGATTTTACTCTGATCTTGAGTTTGTGGTTCAGCACCAACCACGTAATCAGCGGTATACTGCCAAAAAATCCTATAATTCCGAATACGCCTTCGAGGTCCATAAGTATCTCCTTTTGTTGTTTATACCCCTTAGACGCTATGTCAGCAGTCTTTAGATGCAAATACCCCTAAAAAAATTCACGCAATTGTGACAAACCTCGCCAAAGCTGTCTCTAGGTAATATAGAAACCCTATGATAGTGTGCCAAAAAATCTGGGAGAATAATATGCGTATCTTGAAAATAATGATGGCAACTACGGCAGCACTTGCATTGACGGCCTGTTCTGCGAGCGAGGCAAAACCCGAAAGCAATGCCGAAGCTTCTCACCCAACCCATTCACATGACGCAGAGCAAAACATCAATGTGCCAACACATGGGCCGCTTGCCGTTCCCTCTGGCAATTACACAATGGACAAAACCCACGGCTATGTCACCTTTAGTTATTTACACAAAGGATTATCCCATCCCCAACTTCGCTTTAACGATGTGGACGCAACCCTTGTTTTGGATGCCGAAAACCCAGAAAATTCGCAAATTACGGTGACCATCCAAGCCGCCAATATAGATAGCGGCGTGGCAAAATTTGATGATCATCTCAATAGTCCAGATTTTTTCAATTCGGCGGTCAATCCGAAAATCACCTTCACCTCCACAAGCTTTACTCGCGCCAGTGCAACCACTGGGACAATGCGCGGTGAGCTTTCAATGATGGGTGTCAGCAAAACGATAAATTTTGATGTGGAACTTATCGGGACTGCGGAAGGAGAAGCCCCTGCGATTGGCGTGGAAGGACGGACGAAGTTGCTCCGCTCCGAATTTGGATTGGGCAAGTATGTGCCTTATGTTGGCGACGAAGTGTCGATTACCATTTCCGCTGAATTTCATAAAAACAAGTAAATGGTCGATAATAATTCTTACACAAAGACCGCTATTCGTCTGCATTGGATCATAGCGTTTCTGATCATTGCCTTGTTATTTGGCGGGAAATTGATGGGGTTTATTCCTGGTGAAAACCTGTCTCTAAAAATCATGATCTATAATTGGCACAAGACAATTGGCCTGTTGATATTGGTGTTATCTGTGGCGCGTCTGGTTTGGCGTTTGACCCACAAACCGCCCCCTTTACCGTCCTCTATTACGGGCTTTCCCAAATTACTGTCAAAGTTCACCCATATTTTCTTTTATGTATTTATGATTGCCATGCCGTTAATCGGCTGGTCCATCATTTCCACCTCGCGCTTACCGTCAAAGTTTTTTAACCTATTTCCCATGCCTCAACTGCCCTTTTGGAAGAATATGGCCAAAGAGCCTAAACATGATGCCCATGAGTTTTTCGAAAACGCCCATGAAAAACTGGCCTATATTGCTATGGCGTTGATTTTGTTACATGTGGCGGCAGCCATTAAACACCATAGGAGCGGCGGCGAAATTATGGAAAGAATGATCCCGTCATTAAAAAACAAGAAACGCGACTAGATATGAAATCTTTTGTAGCCAGTACAGTTTTAGTTTTGAGTGGGCTGTTGGTAAATGCCTGCGGTAAACAAGAGGTGCAAGCGAGTACGATTGTGCAAATGGTTAAAACGATAAAGGCCGACTGGCAAATGATTGCAACCGAAAGCTCGGTAAAATTTACGGCCAAGTATTCAGGCGAAAATTTTAAAGGACATTTTAGCCAGTTTGAAACACAGATAAAATTTGATCCTGCCAATCTGGAAACTGCTCATGTGAGAGCCGAAATTGACCTCTCCAGTGTCGACGCTGGTGAAATAGAACGCACAGAAGCCCTCCCTGGCAAGGATTGGTTTTTCGTCAAATCTTTCCCGAAGGCCGTTTTTGAAAGCACGAGTTTTATCCATCAGGGCGGCGAAAACTACCTTGCGCAAGCTACATTAACCCTGCGCGGCGTGACCAAAGAAATCACCTTGCCATTTACATTAAAAATTGAAAATAACATTGCCCATATGCAAGGAAGTTTAACCTTAAACCGCCGTGATTTTGATGTCGGTCGCGGCATGTGGAAAAGCGAAAGTGATGTCGGTCACCAAGTCAAAGTCACGATTACTGTCAAAGCTCAAAAAGTTTCACCCTAAATCTTGTTGGACACAAGGCCGAAAATTAAGGATTGGTACAGTATATTTCTAAATTCATAATTGATGCTTCTTCCCTATAGTCCCCAACATGATTAAAAATAATTTTGTATGGATGGTAAAAGGGGTTTGAAAATGTGGGCGCAAGTTAAAAGTCTTTGTAACCGATATAAGAGGAATGAAGCGGGTCAATTTGCACTGATAACGGCATTTTTGGGCCTTCCACTCGTAATTGTTTGTGGTTTTGCAGTCGATATAAATAGAGTCGTATCAAAAAAAGTGGATATTTCTTCAGCTTTAGACGCCGCAGCCCTTGCCTCGGTTATTCCAGCTAATCTTACGGTTGCTGAGCGTGAAAGTTTTGCCAGAAAAGTTTTTGCTGAAAATTATTTTGGCGACGTTCCTGTGGAGCTTGAGATTGATGCCAGTCGAACATTGGTAAAAATCGTGGGAACTTCGGCTGTCCCTACAACGTTTGGCGGTATCATTGGTTAAGACGCAATACCCGTAAAAGATTCGTCCACAGCCATACTTACTATTTCTGACGTTGTGTGCGTATTAGCGCTAGACCCGACAGGGGAACGCGCAATTGAATTTTTAGATCAAGCGACTTTTAATTCGCCAGCATGCTCAGTACAGGTTAACTCTACTAATGAACTGGCGATGGTATCCAATGTTGTTATCCCGCCCGTTGCTAAAAGTTTTTGTGTTGGCGGAGTTAGTCGCGGCGAATTTGCGCCATTTGTTAAACATGCATGTACGCCAATTGCAGATCCATATAAAGACTTAGAAATACCTAAATCTGGGAAAGCTTGTGACAGTCATAGATTACTGGAAATCAAAGGTACGAATACTTCCTTGACAGAATCGGAACTTGAAACGACCTCAACTGGAGAATCCCTAATCCCGTCTAACGTAATTCTTAATCCTGGTATATATTGTAAGGGCATCAATATTTCAGGCGCAAATGTAACGCTTGCACCGGGTGTTTTTCATGTGTGGGGCAATGTAGAAATTGAAAGCTTTGCTGATGTTGTTGGTGAAGGGGTCACTATTATTCTAAAAGGAACACGCAATAGGTTGAAAATACATGATGGCGCACAGGTTAGTTTGACAGCGCCAAGTACTGGCTTGACTAAAGGGCTGGTCTTTTGGCAAAAACACCTGAATTTTGGATTATATATAGCCGGGCGTGAAACAAAACAACCAACAGCAGTCACTGCAATAAGTGAAATAAGTTCTGGTGGTGGGTTAAATATTGTTGGAACAGCTTACTTTCCTAATCATGAGCTCATTATTAGCAGTAGTGCACCAGTTATTTCCAATCACCAGCTACTTCCTTCATTGCTTACCGCTTAAAATTTACTGAACAAAGTAACACACAAATTCATGTAGACCATGAGGCAGGAGGCGTGCCGCCGCTACAGCCTCGCTCAGATGATGGCGCAAGGTTGATTGAATAACTAGGCTTCTGATTCTTCCCTTAAAATTTCCAACTCCACCCATTCTTCTTCGCATTTTTCAAGTTTGGTTTGGGCGATGTCGAGGTCTTCTATGGATTTGGTAAATCCGTCAGGGTTAACGGCGTAATATTCAGGGTCAGCCAGCGCCGTATTGATCTTCGCAATTTCAGCCTCAAGTGCCGCGATGGTTTTTGGCAAAGTCTCGAGTGCGAATTTATGTTTATAGCTTAATTTGGGCTTAGAAACATTCTCCGCGCTTTTGGATTTGCCTCCGCCTTTGCTCGCCCGATCTTTTTTAATCGCTTCAACCCCGCGCCCTCTTTGGCGAATCATGTCTGAATATCCGCCTGCATATTCCTGCCAATGAGCATTGCCCTCAAAAGCAATGGTAGAATTTACCGTGCGGTCAAGAAAATCCCGGTCATGGGAAACTAGCAAAACCGTGCCTTTATAATCGGCGATGAGTTCTTGCAAGAGATCAAGCGTTTCAAGGTCAAGATCATTTGTAGGCTCATCGAGAATGAGCAGATTAGACGGTAGACGAAGCCCGCGAGCCAGTTCAAGCCGCGCCCTCTCCCCGCCTGATAATCTATGGATTGGGGTGCGTTGTTGTTCGGGTAAAAACAAAAAATCTTTCATATAACCAATGACATGTTTTTGAATGTCGCCAACCATGACACTATCACCCCCGCCGCCCGTGAGCGCGTCTTTTAGGGTGATGTTAGGGTCAAGCCCTTCGCGTTTTTGATCAAGCACAAGTGGCTGTAAATTCGTCCCCAATTTGATCGTGCCGTCATCTGGTTCCAATTGCCCCATAATCAGTTTAAGCAGCGTAGTTTTACCTGAACCATTTGGCCCAATAATGCCAATACGGTCACCCCTTGCAATGCGGGTGGAAAAGTTATCAATGATCAGCTTGTCCCCAAAGGCTTTGCTCACATGATCAAGTTTAGCCACTAATTTGCCTGATGTCTGACCTTCGGTCACACTAATATTAGCTTTGCCAACCGATTGTTTTTCGTTTCGTTTTTCACTGCGTAAATTTCCAAGTTCCTTAAGACGGCGAACATTGCGTTTGCGTCGTCCCGAAACACCGTGGACAACCCAGTGCTGTTCCCGCTCGATTTTACGGGACAGTTTATGGCGGTCTAACTCTTCTTGTTCCAAGAAATTATCCCGCCAGTCTTCAAATACCCCGAAGCCTTTATTGATTTGCCGTGTTTCGCCTCTGTCTACCCAAATGGTTTCTCGGGTCAGTTTTGAGAGAAAACGCCGATCATGAGAGATTAGGATCAACGCGCCTTTATAGGCGGAAAGTTCGCCCTCCAGCCATTCAATAATCGGCAAATCAAGATGGTTTGTTGGCTCGTCCAGCATAAGAAGGTCTGGTTCAGGTGCAAGAGCACGAGCAAGGGCAGCGCGGCGCGCCTCGCCGCCAGAAATCGTTTTGGGGTCTGCATTGCCGTCGAGCCCAAGCGCGTCCATCAGAGTATGTAGGCGGTAGCCATCATCCGCCCCCTCCAGACCGCCTGCAATATATTCGCTTAAGTTTTTATAGGCAGACAAGTCGGGCTCTTGGTGCATATAGCGTACCGTTGTGCCCGGTTTTAAAAACCGCTCGCCATCATCTGGCTCGATCAAGCCTGCGGCGATTTTCAGCAGGGTTGATTTGCCCGACCCATTGCGCCCAACAAGGCACATCCTTGCCCCTGCTTCAACGCTAAATTCCGCCCCTTCAATGAGCGGCGTTGAGCCAAAGGACAAATGGATATTTTTAAAGTTAAAATCGGAGGGGCCATGTATGGCCTTATAGGGATAAAAACAAGTTTGAATAGAGAAATTAGGTGGTTTTTACAGCAGCACACACTATGAGAAAGATGAGGGGGTATTTGTGGATATTGAACAATTGGATAAACTGGTCTTCACACTCGGGGACGGCTCAAAACCTGTATTGATGCTGATGCTCGCATTGATGATGTTTGCTGTCGCCCTCGGGTTAAAACCCAGCCATTTTTCTTTCCTAAAAACCGACCCAAAACATTATGTCACAGGGGTAGCGGCGCAAATCATTGGCCTACCACTACTAACACTCGGGCTTGTCTATCTGGTCAATCCTGCCCCAAGCATAGCCCTTGGCATGATCTTGGTGTCGTGTTGTCCGGGCGGGAATAGCTCAAACCTATTATCCATGTTTGCGCGGGGCAATACGGCCCTGTCCGTATCTATGACGGCCACTTCCTCACTAGCCGCAGCCTTCATTACCCCCATTTCCATCCTGTTTTGGTTATCTCTTTACGGGCCGACGCGAGAACTCCTCACCCATATTGATTTTGATGTAATTAGCTTTTTAACCCAAACCCTGCTGATCTTGGCCCTGCCGATACTCATGGGCATGATAGTTGTACGTTACGCTCCTAAGGTGGCGGCCCGCTTGCAAAAACCACTTGGCCTGATCGGGGCGGCAGGCATGGTCGCAATCGTCGTTTTAGGGTTTTACCAATATAGGGATTTAGTCCCCAAAGTCATTCTCTTGGTGTTTCCATTGGTGATTGCCCACAATGCACTGGCATTGGCGCTTGGATATTTTACGGGGCGTCTCACAGGGGCGGATATTCCCACCCGCCGCGCGCTTACCTTCGAAATTGGCATCCAGAACACCGCCCTGGGGTTTGTTATTCTACTGACCCAAATAACAGGTTTGGGCGGAGCAGCGGCCATTACGGGCATGTGGGGCTTATGGCATTTTATCGGCGGTGGATTTATGGTATGGGTATTTAGAACGGCGGACAAACGAAAAGAGATGAAGTATGTTTGATATAAAAATAATCGGTGGGTCAATTGTTGACGGTGACGGGGTCGAAGCTTACGAAGCCAATATCGCCATAAAAGACGGTATTATTGTCGAGGTCGGTGATTGCACTGGAGACGCGGCCAATACAATCGACGCTGGAGGTGCCATCGTCACACCGGGTTTTATAGATTTGCACACCCATTATGACGGACAAATTAGTTGGGACGAGGAAATGAAACCGTCGATCAATCACGGCGTCACCACAATTGTCATGGGCAATTGCGGGGTCGGGTTTGCGCCCTGCAGAAAGACCGATCACGAAAAACTGATCAAGCTGATGGAGGGGGTGGAAGATATTCCAGGCACAGCTTTGGCCGAAGGCCTCACATGGGACTGGGAAAGTTTCCCGCAATATATGGACGCGCTCGACGCCATTCCCAATACGCTCGATTTTTTGGCTATGGTGCCCCATGATCCCTTGCGAGTTTTTGTCATGGGAGACCGAGCCGTGTTTAATGAACAAGCCACAAAAGCAGATATTAAAGCCATGCATGATCTTACCAGCGAGGCTCTGGCCGCTGGCGCAGTTGGATTTTCCACAGGACGTTCGGACGCTCACCGTAGCGCCGACGGGGAGTGGACACCCACCAGTGAAGCTCACCCCGACGAACTGGCTGGCATTGCCAAGGCCTTTAACGGATTTGATTACGGGGTGCTGCACGCGGTCAATGATTTTGACCAAGAGCGACCTGGGGATCAGTTCGAGCAAGAATTTGATATTTTAGAAACTTATTTTCGCGCTGCCCCCGGGCACAAAGCCTCCATGACATGGATGCAAAGAGACCTTGTGCCCGATCACTGGAAAAAAATTATGAAACGGGCGGAAGATTTGCAAAAAGACGGTGTGGATTTACGCCTGCAAGCCGCCCCTCGCGGGATTGGTTTATTCCTTGGATTGCAATCCACCTTCCATCCTCTCATGGCCTTTCCCAGTTATATTGAAATCGCTGATTTGTCCTTTGAAGAGCGTGTTGCCCGATTATCAGACCCAATTTTAAAAGAAAAAATGTTATCTGAGACGCCAATTAAGTTGGCAGGCACAGGCACATCCGTCCCGCCTATGACTGACATCATGATTGCCATGACCGAGCAAATCGCGGGTAAAATGTTTAAACTTTCCCCAGATGGTTCGGGCAAGGTGGATTATGAACAAGGCTATGTTAGCTCTGCTGCTGCCGAAGCAGAGCGCAAAGGGGTCAGCGTCTGGTCTGTACTTTATGATTGGATGCTAGAAGACGACGGCAAAATGTTGATCTATTTCCGATCTATAATTATACGGATATGAATTACGACGCCGTACACACCATGATCACCCATCCACTGGCACTACCGGGCCTAACGGACGGCGGCGCCCATGTTGGGTATATTTGTGATGCCAGCTTTCCCACATATTTATTGTCCCATTGGACACGGGATCGAAAATCAAAACAGATTAGCCTGCCCCGCGCCGTGCAAATGCTCAGCGCCGACGCGGCANATTTTTTAGGGCTTGAGGATCGCGGGCGNATTAAAGTGGGACTCAAGGCGGACATAAATATAATCGACTATGACAAACTTGCGCTGCAAGTGCCTGTTATGGTAAAAGATTTGCCAGCAGGCGGGCAACGACTCTTGCAAGGGGTCACGGGCTACCGCGCTACATTTGTAGCGGGCGAGCAAGTCATACATAATGACGAAGTCACAAAAGCACGGCCCGGACGCTTGGTAAGAATGGGAAGGTAGAAGATTATGAGAGCCATAGTATTGACAATGTGTGCAGGCCTATTGGTCAGTTGCGGGAAAGCAAGTGTGATTACCGCTCCTGACCTAAGCTCTGTACATTGGGGATTGGTAGAGACCGAATCGCACCTGTCCTTTGTGACCATTAAAAAAGGAGAAGTGGCAGAAGTCCATAGCTTTGAAGGTCTCGCGGGCAGTGTCGATAAAGACGGAAATGCGGTCGTGCAAATTGTTCTCGATACCCTGCAAACAAATATTGATATTCGCAATACCCGTATGCGCGAACATTTATTCCAAACTAACCTCCATCCATTTGCGACGATTAAGACTAATCTAAACATGTCGGATTTACGCCAGATGGAGATAGGGGCACGTACAAATATGGACATTGAATTGGATGTTAATTTGCACAATATCAGCTCACTGATCGAAGCCGAGTTATTGGTCACGAGGATTGGCGGTGACAAAGTGCTTGTGGAAACAAGTGTGCCAATTCTTGTCCACGCCGATGAATTTGATTTACTGGAGGGTGTTGACATACTCCGTGAACTTGCCAAGCTTCCCTCCATTACCCCAATCGTTCCGATCAATTTCTCTCTTGTTTTTGAAGTGAAATCTTAAGCAGTTGTTCCAAAACGGGCGGGCTTTGACGCTGTAGATTTTTCAGTAACCGCTTCAAACCTTGCTTCGTAATTGGCGTGTTCTGTGCCCATCCATTTATCCCAATATGTGAAGTAAAACCCGTAATTACCAGACGCTTTTTCGTGGTGCATGTCGTGATGTGTCACCGTTGTATTGAGGCGCAATATAGGGGTCTTAGTTGTGCCCTTTGGAAACAGCTCATACCCACAATGCCCGACAGCGTTTTTAAAGATCATGGCGAGGAGAACAATCGACATCGCCCCTGTGTGCATCGGAATTGACACCATTAAAATCGGAACGAACCCGTACATCACAACAGCTTCACCGATGGCGAAAGAATAGGCAGTGAACGGTGTCGGGTTATGGGAACGGTGATGGGTGAGATGGAATAGCTTATATAATTTTTTGTGGTGCATGGCCCTATGCGTCCAGTAAAAATAGGCATCGTGTAATATAATAGCAAGCGGTATAGAAAGACCAAACCACAGCCAACCATAATCAGCCACGTCGCGGTAGGTTTTAAACACGCCCACTTCAGCCATATCAAAGACTAAAATATCCAGCGCAATAAAAACACATATGGTACGCAGGGAATTGAACAGCTCCATTTTAATCTGGCCGTGCAATCTTTTCTTTGGCATTGGTTTTCGAATGCGCCGGTTTTTAAGTAGCGGGGCCAATAAAACCCAAATTGTAAAGAACACGCCGAGTGTACCCATCGCGTAGCGAACGCCTTCAAACCGCAACCCCATCAGGGCCCGCATGGGCAATGTATCTGTAATATATAACAAAAGGGTTTCCATAATAATTCTCCGCATCAACACCTCCACAATTGGAGACATCTTCAACATGATAGAGTTATTAGGAGAATGCTCGTCGATCGCGAAATCGACCTGTGTTTTTTAAAACTGATCAGCTTTTTTTAATTGTGATCAGGTTTAACCAATAAATTGTGGCGGTAAGCACTTGGCGTCATACCTTCCGCCTTTAAAAACGCGCGGTTAAACGGGGCCAGCGAGCCGTAACCTGCATCCATAGCAATGGTCAGAACGGGAATGCGCGTGTTTTCTGGCGCGGAAAATGCATCTTTTACCGCCTTAATGCGGTAGGTATTAAGGAAGCTACTGAAATTACGATAGCCCATACCTTGGTTGATCAAAACACGGAGGCGGTGCTCAGGGGTTTTAAGCCTTGCCGCCAAAGTCCGGATCGTAATGTCAGGTTCAAGATAAATTTTACCCTCATCCATTTCCTGAACGAGGCGATCATGCAGAGATTTATCCCTTGGGTCTAGCCCTGTCTTTTTTGGAATTGGTATATCTTCGGTTTGAAAAGATAACTTCTCGGGATGAAATGTTACCAACCATAATATGCCGCAAAGGGTTAGGGGCAGCGCAATGGCGGCGCGAAACAGAGCCACTTCATCTGTAAATTCGGGCATGAATATATTTTCCGCTAATACCGTCAATGCTGTCCCGATGACTAGAGCCAGAACAAAAAACAGACGAAAGCGCCTACGTGGTTCAATAAGGTCGTCTGCGCGCCCCTTAATGGCAACAAGGAATAAATGCGCCATCATGGCAAAGGTAACAATGTCGACGAATAGGTTAAACACGGGGGAGACATGGGCAATGGCCCCGTATTCCAACAGGCGGTAAATAAAGATTAAACCCGTATAGAGAATAAACATGGCCCAATGCCATTTATTCAATCGGAAATCATCTTCAAACATAGAAAGGCCAAGCCACCAGATAAAGGCAATATTGGGCACATCAATAAGATGAATAATAATGTAGGGGGTACGGGGAGGTTTAAGCTCTCCAGGCGCCGTGATAATCATCAGGGCCGCCACAGAAATTGTCACCAACACTACATAAAGAGCGGGCGTAGAATTTTTCCGGTCACGATATGCCAACAGGCCAAGCAATAACAATAGTGTTATGGTTGAATACCTAATGAAAACATCAATCAGCAGCATAGGGTGTAGCAGACTGTATTTAGGTGTCTTTTGTCAAGGCAAAACCAGTTGCGGTGAGAGCACTTCCCAATGTACGCCCGACCATTTGATGTTAAAAACTTGCGACAGAATGTCTTTGTTTAAAGCTTGATCTGGTGGTGCGTCTTGTACAAGTCCGCCCTGATGCACCACCCAGATACGGGTGCAAAATTGTTTGGCCAAAGATAAATCATGCAGGCTTGCGATGACGGTTTTGCCTGTTATAATCTGGGCCGACAAAGTATTCATCAACGTGATTTGGTAATAGGGATCAAGGGCCGTGTTGGGCTCGTCGGCGATCAACAGTGGCGCGTCGACGGCAAGAGCGCGGGCCAAATGTACCCGCATTTGTTCACCGCCGCTTAATTGGTCAAATCGGCGGGTTTTTAAATCCGTGCAATGGGCGGCGTCCAGAGCATGATCTATGGCCAGCTCGTCTTGGGCACTTAATTTCCCGAGTGAACCACGATATGGGGCGCGGCCCAAGGCCACCAATTGACCAACTGGCAATGGCCAATGTGCGGTTCTGTCTTGTGCAAGATAGCTCATTTTTCGGGCACGGTCTTTTGGAGGCAATGTATGAAGATTATCGTCGTCCAAAATAACATCGCCCATTTTGGGCTTTAACAGCCCTGCTATCGTTTTGAGCAAGCAAGATTTCCCAGACCCGTTCGGCCCAACAAGGCCTATAAATTCACCTTGTCCCACTTCCGCATTGAAACCGCTTAAAATTGGGGCTCTCCCATACGCAACACTTAAATTGTTTAACGCCAGTCTCATGCCCGCCCCTCCCGCGCTGCAATCCAGATAAAGAAGGGCGCGCCGATAAGGGCGGTCAGAATACCCAGATAAATGACCGTCCCTTGCCCAGAGAGAACACGTGTGAGAATATCAGCGAAGGTTAAAAATCCAGCGCCGCCAAGGGCTGAAAGCGGAATAAGACGCGCTGGGTCGGCCCCAAAAATACCCCTCATAATATGGGGGACAAACAGACCGATAAACCCGATAGCGCCCGCAATCGCCACCCCACTTCCCACACAAAGAGCCACGCCTATGACAAGCAATAAACGAACTTTGCCTAAGGATACACCGAGGCTTCTCGCCGTATCCTCACCAAGACTTAATGTGCGCAAGTCTCGCCCTGTAAAGAATAAAAATCCCAATCCTAAAAGTGTCAGAAGACCGCATAAGATTGCACCGTCTTTTGTGGCATTACGGAGGCTTCCCATCAACCAATAGACAATTTCTGATAAGGCCCAAGGGTTAGGCGCAAAATTCATAATCAGTCCTGTAAGCGCGGTCGCTAGAGCGCCAATCCCAACGCCTGCAAGGATAAGCACGCTCGCCCCTTTTCTGCGTCCCGCCATTGCGAGAATGAGCAAAGCCCCCAACCCAGCGCCCAAAAGTGCGGCGGGGGTAACAAGTGCGTACCATCCAAAGTAAAGCGCAACCACGGCCCCTAAAGCCG
The DNA here is from genome assembly GCA_016765255.1 of Robiginitomaculum sp. Taxonomy (GTDB): domain Bacteria; phylum Pseudomonadota; class Alphaproteobacteria; order Caulobacterales; family Maricaulaceae; genus Robiginitomaculum_A. Next base: position 17,766 of record JAESQI010000025.1, read on the forward strand.
CTACTGCCGAAAACCCCAATATACCGGGGTCAGCCAGAGGGTTGCGGGTATAACCTTGCAAAGCCGCCCCGCTTGCGCCGAGGCCTGCACCAATCGTTAAGGCCAACACGGTTCTGGGCAGCCGTAAATCTTGTATAATGGTAACATGAATATCCGAACCGCGCCCAAGCATGGCCGAGATGACGTTGGGTAAGGGAATATGTAACGCCCCTATGCTAATAGATATCAAAACCATACACAGACAGAATATGATCAAGAGTGTGAGTTTCATTGGGAAAGCTCCGCGATTGCACCGCCGATCATATCCCTAACCACGTACAGGCCCGGCCCTGCGCAAGGCCATAATTTTCCTGGTATATTTAGACTTGGGGTCGTGTTAATTTTATTTTGTAGCACTGTATTCCGCAAGCC
>JAESQI010000026.1 GCA_016765255.1 Robiginitomaculum sp.
TTATTTCCCATTGTTTCTTGAGAACACGCACCAAACAAGAATGCACTAATAAGTAATAATCTATATATTTGATATCGCATTGTATTGTCTTTATTTTGAAATAAATTTGAAAAAAGAGTGGGGAAAAATAAATTACCCCCACTCAAATTGCAGGTGCTAATAAGAGAAGCGTGCGGTTAAATACCATTCTCTAGGCCGTGCGAAAGTACCTTCAGTAAACCCAACACCAGGCTGGTCAAACCCAGATATCAAGTAAATTTCGTCGGTTATATTGCGAATGCCGCCAACCAATGCCCAATTGTCTCCGGCATGATTATACGTAATAGCCGCATTCAAAAGACTAACTGCGTCTTGTGTCAGTTCAGGCGCGTTTTCCGCATTATTATAAATTGTACTATTATAATTCCAATCCCCGTGCACAACGACTGAGGCACCACTTTGCAAATCATGGGTATAATCCAAACTAAGTGTACTTGAAACTTCAGGCGTGTTGGCAAATTTACTATCAAGGTTAATGGTTGCAAATGGGTCAGTAATTTCTTTGTATTTTGCGTCGGTTAAAGCAAGCCCTGCACTAATTTGTAAATTATCTGTAAGCAGTGCATTAAGTTCAAGCTCAATACCTTTAATTTCCGCTTTACCAGCATTTACAGTAATCGGCGTAATGCCTTCTTGGTTGACCACTTGTAGGTCACTATAATCAGTGTAAAAAACCGCGCCGTTAAGACGGACACGGCCATCAGCAAAATCAGATTTAAAACCACCTTCATACGCCCAAACCTTTTCGGGCTGGAACGGACGAGCGGCGGGCTGCGGATCAACGGTGCGGCCTGTAAAGCCTCCTGACTTAAACCCTTTTGATATAGATGCATATGTAAATAAATTTTCATTCCATCTATATTCAACCCCAAAACGCGGAGATAGATCGTCAATTTTCAACTCGACCTCATCGTCTGGAATAAGGAGAGCGCCCGAAACAAGTTCACGGTGGATTGGGCGATATTTCTTCGTCTCATCGGTATAGCGCAAGCCAGCCGTCACACTCAGCGCATCTGTGAGGCTATATGTAAATTGCCCAAAAGCAGCTATGCTTTTATTGTTGACGATATTCAACTCATCAAGATTTAAGAATGGCAACCCACCAAGAGGAACAAACACATTATCTTCACCTTTTTCAGCAAAATAGTACAAACCAGCCAACCATTTCAGCTTACTATCCATGGCTTTACCACTAAACTGAAATTCTTGTGTGAATTGCTCATGTTCATAAAGATTAGAGGTATGGTCAATAACGATAGGGGAATTATCTCCATCACGACCAAAAGCGGCGTCCAATTTTCGGAAGGCTGTAATCGACTTAACATCAATGTTTTCTGAAAGTTCATAGTCGAGTGTGAGGGATGATCCAAACAGGTCTAAATTAGAGAAATTTGGCCCTGTAGCATATGTCGTAAATGGATCGCCTGTCACAAAACGGCTATCATAAGGCGTACGGTCATTATTTGGATCAGCATCACCGTTAAGGTTATGAGCTGGCCCACAAGCAGATAAAGGTATGACCCCCGCTATACAACCATTATACAGTCCCGCAAGCTGTGTTGCCCCGGGATAAGCCCGTAACAATGTTGAGGGGGCAGATTGTCCCCGTGCGCGCGTGCCGTCCAAGATTAAGGTGGCTGATAATCGCTCTGACGCCTGCAAAACAAAAATACCTTTAATCGTATCCGTATTTTCATTTCCCAATTCCGCATTGTCTGAAATGGCTGCCGATGGATAAGGAATATCGGGTCCACGAACACCCGTAAATGGAATGCGCTTGGCATGTCCATCCCTGTTTTTGGAGGATACACTAATGGAGGAATATAATTTATCCTCGATTAAGGGGACATCCACAGTAAAACGAATATCTTGGCGGTTATCAGTACCAATCGTAAGCTCTGCTTTTGCAGCAAATACATCACCTGGCTTCGCCGATATAATATTCACCGCCCCGCCAATCGTATTGCGTCCAAACAAGGTACCCTGTGGACCTTTAAGGACTTCGACTTGTTCTAAATTCAGAAGATCAACAATGCCGCCAACGGAACGCGCAACATAGACGCCATCAACATAAATGCCAACGCCTGGGTCAATAGTTAAAAGAAAATCCGATTGTCCAATGCCGCGAATAAATGTTGTTATCGTTGCTGAACTACCCGTCAATGCAGACGTCGAATCCATAATAAGAGATGGTGTATAATCCCCTATTTGCGATATATTTGTTAGCCCTTTTTTATTTAAAGAGGCCGCTGTATGGGCGGTTACAGAAATTGGTACATCCTGTAAACTCTCCGTTACTTTTCGTGCTGTGACAACAATTTCGTCAAGCCTAGCGCGTTCTTCTTGTGCCGCAGCATTTTGGGCTATTACCCCACTCACGATAGCGCCAACCGCAACAGCTTTCATCGCAGCGTACGACACACTTTTTTTTATTTTCTTACACATTTTGTTTCCCCTTCAGGCAAAATTTATTTTTGCTTACATAACTATTTTGTACTTGATATTTAAAGCTATCTGAGGGACGGCTGCCTTGCTCAACCATGAGTGCCATTAAACTTATCTCAGAGAGAAGGTTAATGCTCTAGGAAAGCAGTTTTTCACTATTGTTGGTCAATCAACCTGATACCTTACTCCAACAAACACAGTCCTAGGGCGCCCCGGAAAGTATCTGTGGCTACCGAAAGCGAAATCGGCACGATCTGCATAGGCCGTGTCAAAGAGATTATCAATGCGGCCATAAAGACTTAGTTGGTTTGTCACAGATAAATCGCCGCGTAGCGTAAATATATTATGGCCCGTATATTTGGCAGTATTACCTGGGTCCGTGAAATAATCTCCGACATGCNGCCATTTCAAGGCTAAATTAATGGTATCAGCCGGAGCGANTTTAATTTGCATAAAACCAAGAGTATTGGGCGCACTGTCAACTTGATCACCCCCTTGAATGGAGCTGGATACCGAGCCAGCAATGTCTGTAAAATCATATGTGTGGTCCGCTAACGTAAAGCCCGCATATATCCTTAACTTATCACCAAGCGCTGCGTCGAGACTAAGCTCTATCCCTTTGTGTTTCGTTTTCCCATTCACAATATTGAATCCGTCGGCATTTCTGAAAAAGAAATTATCTTTTTGCATCGCAAATGCAGCGAGTTCCACATTAATGTTTTGAAAATTGCCTTTGAGTCCAAACTCGGTTGAATCCAGTGTTTCAGGTTTTATTTCACCGATGATTTGGTTGGACTGAAGGCTATATGCATCTGTAATTTGTGGGGCGCGGGCTCCACGAGCAAGCCGCCCATAAACACTGATGTCGTCATTGACATTATGGGTTATGCCGACTTTAGGGGTGATCGTAAAAAAAACGCCTTTCCTGTCTTGGCTGCGGATAAACCTCCCAAACTGCCCCGAATTTATTTTATTATGATAACCATAATGCGTGTAGTCCGCGCGCGCACCAATATTAAGTTTGGTCTTGGCCCCCAAGTTTAGGCGCGCCTGCGCATAGGGCGAGAGCACGGCAGCTTTGACCTCATAGTTGAAATGTTCGCCCTGAATGAATGAAAATTTACTGGGGCCAGGTTGAAATTCACGTAAAAACCCTTCCGTATATTCACCGTCAAAGCCAAGGGTATAATTACCTAATTTTGTTGTGCTTGCATAGGACGCCAAAAGACCAATACTTTTGTGTCCGCTGTCTTCAAGCGCTTTACCAGGCACAAAATGGCGACGAAAAGATAAATCAACCCAGCGCCCATAAGGAATGAGCGACAGCCGCGCATTTCCATTCATTGCTTTATTCAGATGCACGGCTATGCGGGTAGATTTTCCGTCTCTAAACGCTTCAGGGTTAGGATTGGTTTTTGCTAATACTTCGTCTTTATAGGCATCAGCCCCCCGGATAAACCCGGCCGTTTCCTGATTAAGGTTTTGAAAGCTAAAAAGAGTTTTGACGGCCCAATCACCCACGTGGCGGTCATGGCGAATTTGCAGTTTTTGTTGGTCAAAACCAGAGTCTGCTCGAAACCCATTGTCATGGGAAAAAATCGTGGCAATACGGTATTGCCCTGAAAATGCACTGCCATTTAAGGATGATTTCACCCGAACAAACCCGTTAGCACTGCCCAAAACATCAAAGGATAAATCACGAGTCTCTGTTGGTGCCTGCGACAGCACATTGATAAGGCCGTGCACAGCGTTAGAGCCATAAAGAACACTGCCTGGCCCCTTTGTCACCTCTACTCCGCCTGCAAGTTCTAGAGCACTCTCAAACAATCCATTAACGTTGGAAAATCCAGCTGCGCGCAAGGGCACACCGTCTTCGAGATAAAGAAATGAGCCAGCTCCCGCCCCGCCTGTCAAGACGGGTGAACGAATAGCCGTCAAATGTTCTTGGCCACTATTTCTGTGAATGTTAACGCCCGCAATTTCGTTAAGCGCCTCAGCAGGATGAACAGCGGCGATCAGTACAAGCTCCTCACTCCCTAGCACCGAGATACTCCCAGCATAGTCTCTCACCAGCATAGCCCGACGTGTAGCGGTTACCATAACTTCACCATCAACGGCAAGACAAGGCTGAGCCAATAGAAAGCCAGCTAGTATAATAGGTAATTTTTTGTAACTATTCATAGCTCACTACAGGCCAAATATACTTTGGATCGTCGTATATTCTTTCAAACCTTCCGATCCAAACTCGACCCCAATACCTGAACTTTTCACACCACCAAAAGGAACATTTGGTTGGATCGCACCGTGGGCATTGATCCAGACACTTCCGCACTCCATACGCATGGCAACAGCCTTGGCCTTATCTTTATCAGAAGACCAAACGGAACCACCAAGCCCATTTTCACTATCATTGGCTCGGGCAATCGCATCCGAAACATCCGTGTATTTTAGAATCGGCAAGGCAGGGCCAAATTGTTCCTCCCGTACAATACGCACGTCGTCATTTATATCCGCGAGTAAAGTCGTTGGATAAAAATAACCGGGACCATTTTTGGGGTTTGCCCCCAGTAAAACCCTCGCGCCATTTGCAACGGCATCATCCACTAACTCCTTAAGCTTATTGTATTGCATCTCATTTTGTATAGGCCCTAGAATACTTGTTTCTTCTATTCCATTTCCAACGGGAATGCTTCTGGCAAAATTAGTCAGATGAATACATACATCCTCATAAATACTCACATGCACGTATAAACGTTTTAAAGCGGCACATGTCTGGCCGCTATTAATAAACGCCCCCCAAAATAGCCCTTCAGCAATCACTTTAGGGTCTGCATCCGGCAAAACAATACCGGCATCATTCCCCCCTAGTTCTAATGTTATTCGTTTGAGATTCTTCGCCGCACACCACATGACTTTCTTGCCAGTGGCAATTGAGCCTGTAAAAACGATTTTTGAAATATCTTTGTGTTCAGTGAGCCATTCGCCAAGTTCGTCCGTGCCAGTTACCACATTGAGCACCCCATTGGGCAAGACAGTATTCATTAACTCAACCATGCGTAGCGTGCTCAAAGGGGTAAATGGAGATGGCTTTATAACCACCGTATTTCCTGTTCGTATGGCGGGTAAAATATGCCAAATCGCAATCAATAATGGCCAATTCCAAGGCGTGATTGATCCTACAACACCAATCGGCTTCCTGTGCATTTCAATCCGGCCCTCTTCATTATCCTGTAGCACCTCTACAGGCAATTCTAGATCAGCCGTATAACGTGACCAGGCTATACAGCCCTGCAATTCAAACCGCGAACCAAGCCCATTGAGTGGTTTTCCTTGTTCATGCGTTAATAAAGCGGCAAGCTCCTCCATATTGTCTTCCAATACACCAGCTAGGGCATGACATGCATCCTTTCGCTCACTATCTGAAACTTTACTCCATGAGGAAAAAGCGTGTTTGGCAGCAGTTACAGCGCGCTCAAAATCTTCACGGGTTGCAATAGGACTGGCCCCTATTTTTGCATTTGTAGCCGGGTTTTCAATGTCGTAATGAGTCCCCCCGTTAACTTGTTCTCCATTGATGGTAAATTTGTATTTCATATATTTCCCCTCCGCTCACAACTTAATCACCAAGTTATTTCGGTCATTATATTGCAAACCATTTTAATATGTTGTGATTTGAATGTAGCTGAAAGAGAAACGTCTTACTCGACTGAGGGTGCTCTGAAAGTTATCTTAGAGGGAAAATGAGCGAGTCTAATGTCATTATCCTAAAGCAAAACGCCTAAATTCTCGCGGAGAAAGCTGGTATTTATCCCGAAACACACGTGAAAAATGGGTCATGCTATTAAAGCCCCAGGTAAATGCGATATCTGTAATTGTTGATTCTACCATCACAGGATCCATAAACTGACGCTCGCATTCCTCCAATCGTCGGCGCAAAATATACTGCCCTATACTTTCATTACCACTAGCAGCGAATATTTGGTGTAAATACCGGGGCGTAATTTTAAAAATTCTAGCAATCTTTTGTGGACTCAAATCTGGATCCCGCAGACTATGACTTGTATACCTTTTTATTTGCAAATACCTTACCGTTCGAATCGGCGCACGATGAAAGCTGCCTCTAATATTACTCTGGATTGAAGTTACTAATACATCGAGAATATTTTCCGCGAGTTGGGCACTAATAGTTTGAGTTGTTTGGTGGATCTCCTGGCGCCAATACCCTCGCAACATTTGGGACAGCATTCCGCTTATACCTTTATCGCCAGAAAATTTTGATCCAAAGATTTCCTTTGGAATACGCATACGTTGCTCAAAACAATGATGGGGTATTTTCAGCACGCCCATTGAAATTTCATTGTTAAATTTGACACTATAGGGCATAGTGCTGTCCACTAAAGTAAAATCCCCTTCTTCAAGTAATGATCCTTTGCCAAACTGCGAGTTAAAGCTTTGTTCTTTCAACTGTAAATGCAGTAAGTAGACCCTTTCTTTAGTTTTTGCGATATGCTTTTTCGTGTGGTAAACATTAGATCTTGATGCGCTCACCTTTGAAAAACTTAACGCCCCGATTTGGGCGGATGAAATTTTGCCGTGAAAAATCTCATTGCCAGCAAACTCAGTATCAAGCTCAGTAAATTTTTGGCAAATTACATCATTCCAATACTCTCTACTGGCGTTCTTCGATAATCCTGTTGTTGAAAATACTTCCATCCCCTTGGCCCTTATTTATATTCTTCCTTAATTAAGATTTTCACCTATCACCTT
>JAESQI010000027.1 GCA_016765255.1 Robiginitomaculum sp.
CTTCCTCAAATTACAATTCGAGGAACTTATCTGTAATATCGTTGATCCGGTTTGTCGTGGGGACAAATCCCCCCTCATTGCCGAATGAAAAAGTTTTTGCAAATTCCAGATAGTCGGTATTTCCTAAACGGTTAGCAAAAGATTGTGGGTCAAATGTACCCTCGTCCAAGACTTTACGTACAAATGCCTGCTTGTTAAGCTCGTCAGAGAGGCCGAATGCGCCGAGAGCCACGGCCAATAGACGGCGATCGCCCACAAATTCGGCAGTTGTGGTCACATTTTCAATATTTTCCTTAAAATAGTCGATTTCGCGCTGAAGGTCAGGAGATTTGTTAAACTGCTCCTGTTGCCTGTCCAGAGTCCGTTCAAGAACTTGCCAACCGGCAAGTCCTCCGAACGGAACTACGGGCGCGAACGGCATTAACTTGCCGCTGCCATTTCTGGCATTTCGTCTTGATTGGGTGGTGTTAATAATTGTCTTTCGGCAACAAATACATGCTTTAGACTGCACAAAACAGAGTAAAACCGCCCCGCTTGCGCAGAAGCTTTCGCTTTGCTCAATTTTTCACTGACTGCCGTTTTCTCAAATATTTTCTCTAGTGTCGTCAAAGAATTTATAAGCTCTTGCCCGCTATTTTCATCTGGCGCGTCACCTGATAAAATCAGTTGGGCTTGATAATATGCGTGACGGACGGGTGTGTTGATTTCGTCTGGATGCAAGCAATCACTGATGCGAAGCACGTTTACCGAACTGTCTGGTAAGTGGATTTGACCGCGTTTGTCACCATTTTGAACAAGCGCGCCATTGACGAGAAATTTTTCATTTGCTTTCAAGCTAGTACAAGACCGGCCATTATGCTGCCTCCTCGCTTCTTAACGCATCAAGCTGCATACGTTTCCCCGCAATGATGGATTTGTTAATCTCGATCAACACATCGGGAGTGGCATCGCCTTCCAACACTTTTTTGCTGTGAATTCTGGTGAATTCGGCCAAATATATCAGACCGTTCCTAAGCTCCATTGGCAAAGTATTGCCTTCATGAGTCATATCTAGAAATAAGAGGTTCCAGAGCTTTGAATTGTTGTTCAAGGCTTCTGCTAAGGACGAAAATCCGCCTGGAATAGTTGGGTCTGCCGCAGAGAGGCGTCCCGTAATTTCGGTGAATATTTTTAGCTCCAGCTCTGTTTCTGTCGCTACATTTTTTTGAGATTGTGCATAGCCTCTCTTGGCCATTTCTGATGCATACATACTTTCGAATCCTTCTAAAGCAGGTTAATATTTATGTTGGAGCGGATTGCCCCGCTCCAACCTTAAATACTAAGCCTTAAGACTATCTAAAGAGAGATAGAAGTGACTGAGGTGCTTGGTTAGCGATTGAAAGCGCTTGTACGCCCAACTGCTGCTGAACCTGTAGAGACTGCAAACGAGCAGACGCTTCTTCAAGATCAGCATCAACCAATGCGCCAATACCAACTTTCATTGAATCCATTAGGGAATCAACGAATGTAGACTGTGTATCAATCCGCTTTTGTGATGAACCGAAAGCAGAAGCAGCGTCTATAGCTGTTGTCAATAGAGCGTCAATGGCCCCAAGAGCAGAAGCAGCCCCCGTTCCAGTTGAAACGTCAACAGCAGTAAGAGCAAGCAAACCACCAGCCGCAACAGCGCCAGTTTGTGTTGCCTGAGTTGTCAACGTCTGACCATCAGCAGCACTCGCGATGGTTAGAACAGAATCTGTTCCGGTCGGATCAGCATTTGCCGCAAATGTCGCTGTAATATCACCATCGAGAGCTGTAATAGACGTTGCAAAGGCAGCGCCAACATCAGCAAGTGTATCAGTAGCAGAAGCAGTATATGTAACCGATGTACCACCAACCGTGATGGAGAAAATATCNCCCTCGGCAATTGTACCCGCAGTAAAGGTAACTGTCTCACTTGCACCACCAGCAATCGTGGCACTAGAAGCCGCTGTAAAGCCAGCTTCGGTAGCCACAACATCAGTCGCCGCAACAACAGCTACCGAAGTTGTAAGATCATTACGACCAACCGTGATATTACTTGCCGTTACAGTTCCGTCCGAAGCGCGATCAAGAGAGGCCAAGAAATTAACAGAGTCCGTTCCTTTGACCAAATTTGAGCCATTAAACTGGGCGGAACCGACAATCGTAGCGATCTGGTCTCGCAGAGCGGATACATCAGTTTGGATTTTAGAACGGTCAACATTTTCTTCTTGCGCAGAAACGATAAGACCCTTCATCTGCGTCAATATATCAACAATTTGCTCGGATGCGGCCCGCGCTACACCAACTGTAGCGGAACCAAGGTTCAAGCTATCGGAAATTTTATCGAAAGAGGCAACGTCAGAAGACATTACAGTGGAAATCGCATATACAGCAGCATTGTCTTTAGCGTTTGACACTTTTTTACCAGTTGAGATTTCGCTTTGCACTTGACCCAAACTCTTGTTAATACTCCGAAGAGTTTCAAGAGCCACCATAGCGCTGGAGTTTGTTAGAATACTAGACATAAGCTTTCCTTTTATGGTAGCGCGTCGACTTTATTGTCTCGGCACAAGTTAATCATCCCATTTTTAAGACAATCAACACAGAAAGCACAACACTCGCTTTGTCACATCATCCTGATGCAATGCCGCACTTAGCAGCANGACCCTACTGGNNCGNTATGGTTAATTTCCTATGAAAAAGATAAATTANGGTTAACAAGTGGAAAATTANNTCAGAAAAAATTATAAGCTTAATTCTCGCCCAGAAGCCTCTTCATGAAAATAAAGGTCGCCCCCACTACGCCCGTAGGCTCCAACTTGCGCGCCCTGAGTTCTGATTTTTTGAACCCNATCACGGNCCGACTTAATGCCATTAAAAACACTTTTGAGCAAAATGCCGTTTTCAACGCAAAGCTTATGCAATCGCCCCAATTGCGGCTCTAAAGCTTTGACAGCTTCGGACGCATCTAAATTCACGATCAATTCATTTAACTGCTTAAGCCCCGCCGTCTTTTGGTCGGTAAATTCTGCGAACCTGTGCATCTCACCACTACGCAAAGACTTTATCTCCGCCTTGAGAATATAAAACAGCTCGGAAATTTTTGAGTTACAATCGACCAAGGTCGCCATTACTACCCTCCATTTTCTTTTCAATATGCTCGTAAATTTTTTCCGCCAAGCCAAATCCGCCATTGTCCGTGAGGTCTTTTGCAATGCTTTCTATATAAAACTGGGAAAAACTGGCGACNTCTTCTCCGCCAGACGATGTGAGAGCTTCAGCCAGACCGCTATATGTAAGCATTTGCGCGATGAAAGAGGCTTCGAATTCTTTTGCTGTTTCCCAAGCTTTTTCGTTCTTGGCAACCTTAGCGGGTTCGTTTGACTGAACATTCGCACCCAGTTTTGTAACATTGTTTAAAAAAGCATCCATGCCTTGCCATAAACCGAGATAGCTTAATGATGGGTTAAGCATATTTGTTTAAAGCCTTTTAACATGAACGGACTTCACAACACATCGACGGATTCGGTGTTTGCTATTTCTCCCCCCGCGTCAATCACCGTGGAAGGGAAAGCAAATACGTCACAAACCTCTGAACACAGTCGCGCCCACGTCGACCCTGACAAGGGTATAGACAAAAACCTTCTTGACCAAAACACCCATGATGAAAAACTAGTGTTTAAAAACTTCCTCCAGCGTGTTGATGGTAATGCAGATGAAGGCGCGGGCATTACCGCGACCAATAAAATCGCAACCCGAGAAGTTATTATTCCCGACAATTTCCCTACCGACTTTATCACAAACGGTATTAAACCATCAATATTCCCAACGCCGCCTGACGAGATTTCCCGACAAAATATCGTCGCCTCGCACACTCAACTCACCCTCGAACACATGGGTATAGACAATGTGGCAATTGAAGAAGTTATTATTCCTGATCATGTCTCTACCAGTTTTATCACAAACGGCATTAAACCATCAATGGCTCCAACGCCACTAGACGCAAATGCACCGCAAATTCTTGTCGCCACATACCCGCAACTCGCCCTCGAACTCGAACACACAAATATAAAAACTGTGGCAACTGAGAATGTGATAAATGAAGGTGGGGCAAATATTGACGAATTGTTACGCCCTCCTCTTCAAACCAATGCGCCACTCGAACAATCTGGCGCCATAACCCTCGCCGCAATTGACGTAAAACTTGTGAGCGAGCAAGTCGCATTGTCTCCAGATATCGTCACAGCAGAAAACAATCCACGCATAATTCCACAAGACGTGAAATCAGAAGTCCGCAATCAAACACTCAATGTACCAACGATTGCTGACAGTCCATCACCGGACACCCAAACGGGCAAGTATGGTAGTCAAAACCAAAGTTCAGGGCAGGACAAAGGCCCACCGCCACAACCCTTACCACAAAGCGCGCCGGTAAATGAGGCTCCCTTTATTGCGACAGCTATAACACCCGATACGTCTCAAAATTTTATCGTGAGATCACCTGAAATCGCGTCAATCGCATCCTTGTCACAAATTGGATCATCTCCTGTTTTACAGGGAAATATTCAAACCAGTCACATAGCTGTGCAGCAAGTTGGTGAAGCACTTATGCGCTTGACGGACAAATCTGGAGATATAGTCGTGAGGCTCGACCCCGCTGAGCTTGGACGGATCAATATCAACTTTACCTTTGACAAGGGCAATACAGTACACGCCCATGTCATTGCAGAAACCAGCAGCACAGCCGCAATCTTGCGAGAGCGCGCAGATGTTTTAAACCTGCAACTCAAACAGGCTGGATTTGAGAATATAAATTTAAGTTTTGATACAGCCAGTGACAGTTCAAACAAAAGTGGGTTTGGAAGTCAATTCTCTGACCGTCACCCCTCCCAACAAGCTGATAATCAAAACACACCAATATTTGATATTGTAGACCGTGAACAGAACTCAATTGCGACCCTGTCCCATTCCGTGCAAAGGTCTCGAAACCTAGACAGCGGCATTATAGACATGAAATTATAGGATATATTATGGCCATTAGCGAAACCGCAAATTTATTAAAAAACCAAGCCTCAACCGCCATTAAGGAAAAATTGCTCAATCTCAACCAACTCAGAAAAGATGGGGATGACGACACAGTTAATGGGGCAAGTGATACAAGAGCTGCAGCGTCAGAAGCTATTCGGTCGGTCAATGACCCTGCCGAGCAATTTGATACATTTTTAAGATTGCTCACAGCACAGATTGAAAACCAAGATCCGCTTGCACCTCTTGATTCCACACAATTTGTTCAACAA
>JAESQI010000028.1 GCA_016765255.1 Robiginitomaculum sp.
ATTGGGGCTGGTTTTCGGGTCAGAAATCATGAAAAATGCAAAGATCAAGATCGCGCCGCTTTGGAGTTGGTGAACGGGAATGGTCAGCGGGTCGCCAAGCCAAAGAGCACGGGATACGACAAGGGCCGCGTAAAACCCTAAAAATGCCAAACTAATATCCCAAGACTTGGCTTTGCTTGTCACCAATCCACCAAGTCCAACAATCAACAGGGCGAGTAACGGCGCAACACCCCACTGTCCAGGTGATACCCACGCGGAAGTGAAGAGCAGCGCCATCACAACAATCCCGAAATTAGCAGGATTGAATATATGCTTTCCGTTGACGCGAATGAAATATTTCGACGCAATCGCCAAGACACCTGCGGCCAATGATAACCAAATCGACCCTGTTCGTAGCAGCAAAGTCAGAGACAGAGACGTGATTAAAGGACTGCGAATATCAAATTTTCGCTTTAAAATTCTATCGCCAATAAATTGCGTACNTANNGACGCGCCNATNCANGCANNNGCATGCCAAAGCGGGAGGTGAAACCCNAATTTTGATACACCGAGAGCAATCAAAGTGGACAATATAGCAATCTGGTAATGACGCGGATCATAGGCAATAAAGGCCCAAATTCGCTTAATCAACCCATCAGTATTTACCACCACATTTCTTTGCATACCCAAAGGTAACACAAACAATAAGGCAAGAACATGGCAGGGCTGTTATTTATAGAGTTACGTTATTGTAATCCCTTATCACCCCGCTCTTTCCAGCGAAGGCTGGAATCCCATGAAAGTGAAGTGTCTAATGAGCACGAGATACCGCCCTTCGGCGGTATGAGCGATTTGTTGTGGGAAATGTAGTCCAAAACTTTGCCAGGTTTATGCCCTTAGAAGGCGCGGGTTGTGTAGGNTTACGTTTTATAATCCAATTTCCCATATCCCCGCTCTTTCCGCCGAAGGGCGGAATCCCTTGAAAGTGAAACACATGAATTTGCACGAGGTACCGCCGGTACCGCCCTGCGGCGGTATGAACGTTTTTTTTTGTAAAAGTTTTTTAAAACGGGATGTCGTCGTCCATATCAAAATTTTCTTTTGGGCCTTCTTGGGAGGACGCCGAGCGCGAACCGCCACCAGAACCAGATGATGAACCGCCACCGTAGCCGCCGCTATCTTGGTTATAACCACCACCGCTGCCACCGCCAGAATTGCGGCTATCAAGCATCGTCAGTTCGCCGTTAAAGCGTTGCAAGACTATCTCGGTTGTATATTTGGTTACGCCTTCGCGGTCTTCCCATTTACGGGTTTGCAGCGCACCTTCAATAAAGACTTTGGAGCCTTTTTTAAGGTAGTTTTNAGCCACTCTTACCAAATGCTCATTAAAGATAACAATATTGTGCCATTCGGTTTTTTCGCGCCGCTCTCCTGATTGCTTGTCTTTCCATGTCTCGGACGTCGCAATCGAAAATGAAGCGATTTTACCACCATTATTCATTGAACGAATTTCCGGGTCTTTCCCCAAATTTCCAATCAGCATTACCTTGTTTAACGATCCAGCCATGTTCTTACCCTTTTAATTTCACTACACAAACAGTGTCATCNCAGACTTGATCTGGGATCTCAAGCGACCGTCAATTTACCCCGTTACCAGTTTCCAGCCTTCGCTGGAANGACAAAATAGTGTATAGCATATCTAATGCGCAACCGAGTCAGTTGACAATATTTTCCACATTAGTGCCGCAAAACGGCAAAGCTGTCACCACAAAATACTATTTTTTTGGGTCGCGTTTTTTGCGTTTTAGTTTTGCGCCTTGATCACCAGATTTTTTGCCAGCTGCTTTAGCGGCAGCACGGGCCAGTTTCTTTTTATGCGGTTTTCTAGGTTTTGTCTTTTTACGCTTAGGTGGTTTATCCCCATCTTGGCCTTCCCAAAAATCAGGATCATACAAAGATGCACTGCCTTCTTTGTCATAGGATTCGCTGCTGTCTTTTTCACCACCTGGCTTTTTCTTGGCATATGGTTTTTTATCATACGGCTTCTTAGCATAAGGTTTTTTATCTTTGCGGTCATTGCGGTCTCTATGCTCTTTCCTTGGTCTCTCTCCGCGTGGTCGACTTGAACCACCCCGAGTATCAATGTTTTCTGGGCGTTTATCCATCCGCACTACACTGATATTTTCCTCAAGCAGCATTTCGTCGCCAATGACGCTTAAGAATTGCTCCACGCATTTAGGTGCAAGTTCCACATAGGTTTCGCTTTGTGCAATTTTGATACTGCCGATGTCTTTTTTATTGAGACCAGCTTCATTTATGAACAGCGGTAAGAGCCATCTTGGTTCAGCGTTTTGTTTGCGCCCAATAGAGAGCTTAAACCACACGCCGTCTTTGAAATCTTCTCGCAAGTTTTTCTTATCCGCTAGTTGTTTGGAAACGCCGCGCAGTTCTTCTGGCGCAGATTGGCCAGATTTATAAAGTCGTACAAAGGCAGCAGCCATTTGCTCAGGCCCAAACCGCTCAACTAATGTGATTGCGAACTCTTTTTCGCTTTCGCTCATTTCAGCAGATAGAGACGGGTCTTCAAGCAAACGCACTTCGTCGCGTTTTATAATATCTTGCTTTGACGGCGGGGTATCCCATGTGGCGGACACGCCCGCACTGCGCAGTAAACGGTCAGCACGTTTTTGACCTTTGAGCGGTACAATAACAACACTCACCCCTTTGCGTCCTGCCCGACCCGTACGGCCAGAACGGTGCAGTAACCCTTCGCGGTTTTTGGGCATATCCGCGTGGATCACCAGTTCCAAATTGGGTAAATCCAGACCACGCGCCGCCACGTCCGTTGCGATACACACCCGCGCCCGTCCGTCGCGCATGGATTGCAGGGCGTTGGTGCGTTCTTTCTGGCTAAGTTCTCCCGATAAAGCCACAACTGAAAACCCGCGATTGTTAAACCGACTGGTCATACGGTTGACGGCGGCCCGAGTGGAGCAAAACACCAATGCGTTTTTGGCTTCGTAATAGCGCAGCACATTGATAATCGCATTTTCTCGGTCATCAGCGTGAACGGTCAGGGCTCTATATTCAATATCAACATGTTGCTCTTTCGACGACACCGTATTGATCCGCACCGCGTCATTTTGGTATTTCTTGGCCATAGTTGCGATAGAGTTTGGGACGGTAGCAGAGAACAATAGAGTGCGACGATCATGCGGGGCTACCCGCATAATTTCTTCCAATTCATCGCGAAATCCCATATCAAGCATTTCGTCAGCTTCATCCAGCACAAGTGCGGCAAGTTCACTTAAATCTAGTGAGCCGCGCTTTATATGGTCAACCAAACGCCCTGGTGTCCCAACTACAATATGCACACCTCGGTTGAGGGCTTTGCGTTCGCCTTGCATATCCATGCCGCCAACACAGCTGGCTATTTTCGCGCCTGTTTCTGCGTAAAGCCATTGCAGTTCCCGCTTGACCTGCAAGGCAAGTTCACGGGTCGGGGCAATGGCGAGGGCGAGAGGCGCGCCCGCTTTGGAAAATCTATCTTTGCCCTCCAGAAGCGTTGGCGCAAGAGCCAAACCAAAGGCAACCGTTTTGCCTGATCCTGTTTGGGCCGATACCAACATATCTGCGCCCGCATGTTCAGGCGCGATTACGGCCTGCTGTACGGGGGTAAGCGTGTCATAGCCTTTTGCTTGCAACGCCGTATTTAGAGGCGCAACCACGCCTTCAAAATCACTCATAATTTTACTTTCTATGGAATATTTAAGCCGCTCATATAGTGTGCAAACCCGAATGTATACGTGTCTTATGCATTATTTACTGCCAAGCAATTCATAGAGGAATTGTTTTTTGGAAAGACCTTTGAGAGCCACCTTATCAACGGCTCTGAATTCGTATCTGTCTTTGGCGCGATCATAGACGGCTTGCGTTGCTAAAATTCTTGTGCGGTATTTGCGGTTAATGCCTTCGACGCGGGCGGCTATATTGACATTTTTCCCCATCGCCGTGTAATTCATTCGTTTAGAACTGCCAACATTGCCAATAGCCGCTGGCCCGACATGCAGGCCCATACATGTGTGTAAAGCCCGGTCTGGATTTTTGCGACATAGAGCTTCGGACGCGTCCTCTACGGCCAAAGCGCCCGCACACATTTTATACACATAATCATCTTGGTCATTGGGCGCGTTCCACATCGCCATAACCGCGTCACCAATAAATTTAT
>JAESQI010000029.1 GCA_016765255.1 Robiginitomaculum sp.
GGTAAGACTTTTATTGTTGATCCTCGTGTTACGGGCACAATATCGGTCTCTTCACAAGCCAAATTAAATAAATCAGAAGTGTTTCAAGTGTTTCTAGATGTCCTCAGGGTTAGAGGGTTTACGGCGATACCGACAGCCAGTGGTGCCTACCGCATCACCCTTATTCAGGGCGCGGCTCAAGATGCACCTTACGCAACAAGGAATGGTCGAAACAGTGTTTTTACCACTGCTGTCATTAAATTGGCACACGGGGACGCCGCCAATGCGTCGCGTCTGATAAAACCTGTCTTGCATTCGCAAGGTCGCATTAGTGCAAACCCTGGCGGGCATGTATTGGTGATTACAGATTATCCAGAAAACTTGCGCAAAGCTCGCGAAATCATCGCGGCAATGGACGTTGATGACGCTGTGATTATTACAATACCCTTGCAAAATTTGAGCGCTCAAAATGCCAAAGAAGTTGTGCAGGCTTTGATGGGGAAGGGGTCTAGCAGCCGAAGTAAA
Source organism: Robiginitomaculum sp. (assembly GCA_016765255.1). GTDB lineage: Bacteria > Pseudomonadota > Alphaproteobacteria > Caulobacterales > Maricaulaceae > Robiginitomaculum_A. The sequence goes on from JAESQI010000029.1 coordinate 505, forward strand.
GGGGCTGCCGCAAAAACAGTGACTGCTGTTGCTATCGACTCTACGAATTCACTAATTTTACGTGGTGATCCTGTGGAAATTGAACAATTGAGAAAAATGTTACTTGATATGGATATTGTCGGCGCTGCGCGGCGCGGACAAATCAGTATTATATCATTGCGCTTTGCAAATGGTGAAGATGTATTAGCCGTATTGGAAAAATTACTCCCAGCATTTGAACCTAGCAATAGTGCAGACGCTAAGCCCAGCGTAGCCTATGAACCAGGGAGTAATACACTTATTATAAGTGCCAAACCAGAAGTGCAGAAAGAATTGGAAGCCGTCGTTAGACGCCTTGATATACGTAGGGCACAAGTGTTGGAAGAAGCTATCATAGTAGAAATCTCGGACACGGCAGCAAAAGATTTAGGCATCCAATTCATTCTGGCTGGTAACAATAATTCAAGCTTGCCGTTTATTTCGACAAATTATACGCGCTCGGCACCAAATTTGCTTGCCATCACAGGCGCTTTAGCTGGCAATACTCTGGGGACAACTGGGCAGTCAGATTTACAAAGTGCGGCCATATCGTCTTTGCTCGGCTTACAAGGGGGGACGATTGGTATAGGTGGTAATGGTTCTGGCGGCCTGTTTGGTGCGATTTTAAACGCAGTACAGAATGATACGGATTCCAATATATTGTCGACACCATTTGTGACGACATTGGACAATGTGCCTGCGACATTCCTCGTTGGCCAAGAAGTTCCATTTACAAGCGGTGAAGCCCTCGGGACAAATAATAGCAATCCATTTCGGACAATTAACCGCGAGGAAATTGGTATAAAGCTAGAAGTCCTGCCACAAATCAATGAGGGTGATGTCGTGCGCCTTGAGATCAGGCAAGAAGTTTCAAGCATATCTCCTGACGCGTCCTTGTTTGCAACCGACCTAGTTACCAATAAACGCGAAATCTCCACGACCGTATTGGCAGAGGACGGGGATGTGATTGTCCTCGGGGGGTTGATGCAAGATGATGAACAATTATTCAGATCAAAAGTGCCAATTTTAGGTGATATTCCCATCATTGGTGAACTGTTTAAATCAAAAAACAAATCTCGCAAGCGGACAAATCTAATGGTTTTCATTCGGCCAACCATTATTCGGTCGAGTGCAGATGCCGTGCCGATTACAAATCAGAAAATGGATTTAATTCGTGCAGAACAATACCGCAGAAATGGCTCAGAGGTTTCGAAACTAGATCAAGCTTTACAGCAAATGTACATTCAAGATACGACAATTCCATAGCTATATTATGAGTACAGAACCAGAGCATACAAACCGTCTCAATTACAGTTTTGCCAAACAATGTGGTTTGATTGTATTGAGCAAAGCTGTGCCAGAGGATGAAAATATCAGTGTGGGGATGCGTCCAGGTACGCACCGAGACGCCATATTGGAAGCGCGACGTGCGCTGAATATGCCGATAACGTTAAAGGAAATTAGTCACACAGAGTTTGATAAAATGCTTTCGCTTGTCTATGCAAGCAATGGCTTAGAGGCCTCTGCTGTTAACGCGATCAGTGAGCAAAAAGATTTATATTCGATAGCGGACGATATTCCGCAAACAGAAGATTTACTCGACAGCGAAAATGACGCGCCAATCATTCGCCTGATCAATGGCTTGATCCAAGAGGCGATAAAACTTCGCGCTTCTGATATCCACATTGAACCACATGAAAAACGCTTATCTGTGCGATTTAGAATTGATGGTGTTTTACGTGAAATATTATCTCTATCCTCACATTTATCTGCTGTACTTGTCTCGCGTATTAAAGTTATGGCGCGGTTAGATATTGCCAAAAAACGTGTACCGCAAGACGGAAGGTTCTCTCTTAATCTGGGTGCACAAGCTGTTGATGTCCGTATATCAACATTGCCGTCTAGATTTGGTGAGCGTGTTGTTTTAAGACTGCTCAACAAAGAGAACGCGCTTCTTAGTGTCGGCGAGCTCGGCATGACACCAGAAATGACAGAGATATTTTCTCATTGTTTGGAAACGCCTAATGGGATCATACTTGTGACGGGGCCAACGGGGTCTGGTAAAACAACTACTCTTTATGCAGGTCTCACGGCGTTAAACGAGACATCGCGTAATATACTCACCGTTGAAGACCCGATTGAATATATCCTAGACGGTATTGGACAAACCCAGGTCAATAATAAGGAGGAGATGACATTTGCAGCGGGCTTACGAGCCATATTGCGCCAAGACCCTGATGTTGTCATGGTCGGTGAAATACGCGATCCAGAAACCGCAAGCATCGCCGTCCAAGCCAGTTTGACCGGGCATTTAGTACTCTCCACAGTCCACACGAATTCTTCTGTTGCTGCCATTACAAGGCTTCGAGATATGGGAGTGGAAAAATTTTTACTCGCGTCAACGATTACGGCTATTGTCGCGCAACGCCTTGTGCGGCGATTGTGTCCGACATGCAAAACTTCCTACACGCCCGACGTATCTGAATTAAAGCTGCTTGGGCTTCGCGGAAAGCATGTTTTTTACAAAGCCAATGGATGTGAGGATTGTCACAATATTGGCTATCAAGGCCGTGTAGGTCTATACGAAATTCTCGTCATGGATGATAAATTACGGGAAATGATCCATGACGGTGCGCGGGAACAAGACATGGAAAAATATGCGTTTCGGCAATTGGATACACTGCTGCAAAGTGGGGCAAGACATGTCGTAGAGGGTGTGGTGAGCGCTGAAGAAGTTATTCGCGTATGTCGCCAGACAGGTGATGAGTAATGCAGGCGTTTGATTATGAAGCTGTAACAGGTACGGGAAAAACCAGCCGTGGAACCATTATGGCAACCAGTGCACGCGCTGCGAGGCGAGACTTGCGCGCCAAAGGATTAACACCTCTTTCTATGTCACAAAGTCAAATGCGACAGAGTGCCGAGAGCAACAAATCTGTTACGGGGAGGGTAAAGACTAAGTTTTTAACACAAGCCACTCGTCAACTCGCCATATTGATACGTGCGGATACTCCTGTGGTTGATGCCCTACAAGTAACGGCTCTTCAATTTGATGGCCTGCCTATGAAAACCAGTCTTCTTGGTATTAGGTCCCATGTTTTGGAAGGACGCCGTTTATCTGAAGCCATGTCAACTGATCCCAAAAATTACTCGAAATTATATAGGTCAATGGTGGCGTCTGGAGAAAATAGCGGGCAATTGGGTGCAGTTTTAGAGCGCCTTGCCGACGACTTGGAATCTGCACAAAAAACACGCCGTAAAATAATCGGGGCGACCGTATATCCAATCGTGTTGAGTTTCGTTGCACTAGCCGTGATTATCATCCTTATGGTCATGGTGGTTCCTAAAGTTGTTGAGCAATTTTCTGGCTTTAATCAAGAATTACCAAAATTAACTTTAGCAACTATTGCTTTGTCAGAATGGCTGCAAAAAAATGGAATTTTTTTGGCTCTTATCGTGACGGCTTTGTTCGCTACAGGGTATCACTCATTAAAAATCGAGAACGTCAGGCGCAGGTTTGACAACCTTATGCTGAAAATTCCCTTTATCGGTAGATTAAGCCGAGACATGAATGCGGCGCGGTTCTCGCGCACGATGAGTGGACTCATTTCAAGTGGCACACCAGTGTTGCAATCTATGTTGGCCGCCAAAAATACAATTAAAAACCTCGTTATGCGCGAAGCTATCGAGCAAGTGATTGAGCAGGTGCGCGGCGGGAGCTCTGTTGGCGGGGCATTAAAAAAAACAACTGTATTCCCTCCACTTATGGTTCACATGGTGGCGAGCGGAGAAACCAGCGGCGATTTAGGGCAGATGTTTTCAATATCGGCTGAATATATGGAAGGAGAATTTGATAGTTCAACGACAATCGTGCTAAACTTATTAGAACCATTAATTATCATCTTGCTTGGCGGGGTTGTATTATTGATTGTTGCCGCGATATTTTTGCCAATACTCCGACTCAATACCCTTGCTTATTAGGAATTCATTATGAGACACAAAATGGACAATACGAAACAAAAGTCAGAAAATGAGGACGGCTTCACGCTTGTAGAAGTCATGGTGACAATGGTCATTATCGGGCTTTTGACGACTTTCGTGGTCATCAATGTTTTGCCAGCGCAAGATAAAGCTATGCAACAAAAAGCAAAGACAGACATCAGTACATTGGAACAGGCCATAGAAATGTACAAATTAGACATGGGTAAATATCCAGAAAGCCTCGATGATTTAAGGGGAGGGGGCGCCGATAGTGACGCGCGCTATAGAAAAGCGGGATATATAAAATTTTTACCCGATGATCCTTGGGGAAATCCTTATGAATATGCATTTCCGGGCGATAATGGCATTATTGATATCTGGACATATGGGGCTGACGGGGAAGAAGGCGGTGAGGGGTTGAATGCTGACATTGGCAATTGGCAACAATAAAACTGAACCGCACAATTGGTCGCGACAAGCTGGGTTTTCACTTGTCGAAGTTATGGTTACGCTTCTGATTATTGGGCTTATGGCCAGTGCCGTCATTCTAAATTTACCAGAGCAAGAAGACAGGTTAGAATCGCAAGCAAAAAAACTTGCGCTCCACCTTCACATGGCATCCCAAACCAGCATTATTGAGCAGTCTATTGTCGGGGTAAATTTTGATGAAGATGGGTATAGTTTGTTACGGTATAATGGGGATGCGTGGACACCATACTTTACCTATGAATTTGATGAGAATGCACTCCCGCAAATATCTCTGATAAAAAATGGAACAAATCTGGATATGAATAAACTCAGGAAATCCACTATCCCCGCTATACAATATGATATGACAGGTTTGGTTTCGCCGTTTTCAGTTGTCTTCCTTTACGGCACACAAAAAATCACCCTTAGAATTACCGCCGATGGAAAATCCACACTGGAGATGAACGGTGCGTAACGGGAACCAAAACGCAGAAAAAGGATTTACACTTGTTGAAGTCCTTGTCGCCATGCTTATTTTTAGCACAGCAATTCTAGGGCTATTGAAAGCGGGGACGGAGAATATCAGAGCCGTAAACTATATCGAAGACAAACTCGTTGCTGGGATTATTGCGGATAATCAACTCATTTTAGCCCAGATAAACAAAGACATTATTACCCCGGGCAAAAAGCAAGATTTCGTGAAAATGGCTGGGCGCATTTGGCAGTGGGAAATTAAAACTGAAAAGACATCACAAACCGGCTTTTATAAGATGACAATTGATGTTCGACCAGAAGGTGTTGATCAAATCATTGTCAAGCGTACCGCATTTACCCAAGGCAGGCCATGACAAACAAGAGAGCCAAACAAGCAGGTTTTACTCTGGTTGAAGTTCTTGTCGCGATGCTTATATTTTCGCTCCTGTCAACGGCGACATTGTCTGTCTTGATATCGACACTGCGAAGTAAAGAACAAATCGCCATTAAAGCTGAAGGTTTACGGCAAATCGCCATTTTACAAACCCTCCTAAAATCTGATTTATCTCAAACTGTTTCCGTGCAAAAAACAGATGATTTCGGTCAACTTGCTCCCATAATTTTTTCTGGTGGAATTGTGGCGGATAATATGATCTTGTCTTTATCGCGTACAGGGTGGGGCAACCCAGGAGGTATCGAAAGGCGCTCCGACCTACAATCAGTTGAATACCGCATGGAAAATGGTGTGTTAAGTCGCCATGTGAAATCACGGTTTAATGCGATTGATGCGACACCGTCTTTTAAGCAAGAATTGCTCAGTGGTGTCGAGAGCGTAAAATTCACTTTTTATGACGGGGAGTTCTGGCAGGACAATTGGTTAACTGGCCCGCCGCCGCTAGGCGTTGAGGATTTACCGCAATTGGCAAGTTTGGAAATTGTACTTAGGAACAATAAGAGTTTACGGCACGTTTTTCATATTGGAGTGGGGCAATGAGGAACCGGCCCACAGATAATGAAAATGAGCGCGGCGCTGTTTTATTGACCACGCTTTTGCTCATGACAATCATGGCGGCGATTACCGTATCCATTGTCGATAATATTCGCTTTTCTATTCGCAGAACGGCAAATCTGCAAATGCAGGCACAACTTGATTGGTACGCAAGAGGCGGAGAGGCATTTTCCCAAAACCTTTTAAAAACCTATTCTGGGCAGCAGAGTAAACTTGCGCAAATGATTGTCGCGCAAGTGCCGGTAGAATTTCCATTTGAAGACGGCGGTATTCGCATCCTCATTCACGATGCAAATAACTGCTTTAATTTGAATACTTTGGCGGACGAGAAAAATGCGCAGCAAAACCGTAAAAATTTTGAGCGGCTATTAGGTGTGCTTGATTTTGATGCTAGTGACGCGACAAAATTATCATCAAGCATTCAAGATTGGGTGGATACTGATAATATTCCGGGGCCAGCGGGGGCTGAAAGTCTGGAATATTCTAATATAAGCCCCCCTTATAAAGCGGCAAATAGACTGATGATAGATGTTTCAGAATTACGGGCGATTGCGGGTATATCAGAGGTCATATATCAACGCCTTGCCCCATTTGTGTGTAGCTATGATAATACAGATCTACCTCGGCTAAACCTGAATACACTAAAGCCAGAGCAGGCTCCGCTGTTGGCAAATGTTTTGGGAGGCGCGGAAGGACTGGTTGCAGCCAAAGAGGTCATTGCCGGTCGTCCACTCGCTGGATATGGATCCGTTGACCAAGTTTGGAATATGCAAAGCATTCAAGATTTAGAGTTAAAAGGAAGCGGTAAAGGACAAGTGACGGTTACGTCTGATATGGTAAGATTAGACATAATTGTTCAGTACCAAGATCAAGTGCGTAAACAAGTATCTACATTTGAAATAGGCGGCGTTAATGATGCACGACTTGTATCAAGACGGCGAGTGTATTAAGAAACCATATGTCTGATCTTGTTCTACTTTTACCTTCTGATATGAGCCAGCCATGGGAGTGGATGTTGTCTGCGACCCGTGAGCAAGGTCGTGCCATTAGCACCGAACAAAAATCTGATTTAGCTCAGGGTAATCATACGCGCATTATTGCCGTAATTGCTGGTATGAATGTCATCACAAAAAAACATATGCTGGGGAATTTACAAAAAAAGCAGGCCTTGCAAGCGGTCGGGTTTAGTATCGAAGAAGAATTGGCAACATCACTAAGCAATACCCACATTGCTTTTGCAGAGGATGGGGATAGGATTGCCGTCATTTCAAAAACAAGCCTTGATGATACCATCACAAGTTTGGAGGATGCTGGACTGACAGCGGGTATAATTTGTGCAGATTATGATAGTATTCAAGATGCTGCTGAATTTCTATATGGGGGGCGGTTTGTCAAGAAAAATTCGGATCAACTCGGCTATTCAATAGAACAAGATGTGGCATCATTCATTTTAGATAAAGATAAGAAATTACCACATAATATTACCTCGGCAGCTCAATTTCTAAACACTATAATTGACAATATTTCGGAAGGCTACACCCCTATAAACCTTCTGCAAGGTGAGTATGACAAGCGCACACATGTGACCCTCGGGGAATTTAAACGAAGTGCGTGGCTTGCAGTTGCCTGTAGCGCCATTTTTCTCGTATTATTTCTTGGTCAAGGTTTGTATTTTAACCAAAAAACAAACCAAGCTAAAACGAAAATCAATACAATTTACACTCAGTTATTCCCAGATAAGGCAGTACCAAAAAATCCAGTCGTGTCTGTATTGCGGGCGCAAGCGAGTGCAAACCAATCAAAGGGGGAACTCTTTTTACGTCTCTCTTCAATTTTAGCTCTGAGCACCAAAGATTTAGGCGGCATTGAAATCGTGTCTCTGGGCTATGATAAAAACCGTTCACAATTATCAATGTCGATTATTTATAGCGGGTTTGATGATGTGGAAAAACTAAAAATGGCGATCGCGAAACACGGAGGTGTGTTTTTAGAAAGCGGGACACGTCAAAACGATACAGGTCTCGTTGGGGACGCTGTTTTGAAANAAGCCTCATGATCAAATATTGGACAAATTTATCAATCCGAGAAAAACTACTCGTAAGTGTAGCCGCTGGGATAATTGCATTATTTATAGTTTGGCAATTTGCGTTCAAACCACTTTTGGCATTCCCTTCGCAGCAGAAAAAAATGTATGAAAAAGCCCAAACTGACTTATTGATCATGCGGGAAGGTCAATCAGTCCTAGTAAATAGTACACCTCTTACAAATGAGAAGACTAAAGTTAGAGACATTTTCTCCGAGGTCACAAGAAGCGCTGTTGAAAACGGATTGGTAATTTCGCGCCGCCAGCCAAATGGTGCAACGGGCATAAGTTTATGGTTTGCAAAAGTGCAATCCCCCAAGCTTTATCAATGGCTCGATGAACTGACCCGAGAGCATGATATTGTCATTGTGCGTGCTAGCGTCAATAAGGGCGAGGGGAATACCGTTCAGGCTCAAATCACTTTTGAATTAGGGTCGTAATGCGTTTTATTTCCCTATTTTCCATCATTTTTTTATTGGGAGCGTGTGCAAANATTTCACTGCCAACTCCCAAACAAGACAATCAGGAAGCAACACTACCTCTTGAAGGGTTGAGTTCGAAAAACCTTGACGCAGGTGAATGTGGTCTGTTTTTATGGTCAATTTCATCGCCGCAAGTGTTCACTTTTTATCAAAAAAATAATGAGAGCAAGGCTCATTTGTTGGTAAAAAACCAAGAAACGATTATCCGCGCCCCTGCGTCAATATATATTCTGCCACAGAGTTTGGATTTTGAATTTTTATATAAAAACGAACTGGAACATTCCATTGTTCTCAAAGGGCAATACGGCGAGGTTATGGAGGGCGGGTGGCGTATTCCGACGGCTCGGATACAAATTGAAAACTCTGATGGTTGGAAAGAANTTATCCCTGTTTCCGGTGTCTTTGCCTGCCGCTAAATCAGAGTGGATTTGAACAAAAATAGTGCCAACCAAGTCATGAAAATTCCAAATGCTAAATGAGGGCCAAATGGAATACGTATTGGGTCTTTGCGATTGACCTTACTTAAGAAAAGCGCATGAACCAGCCCAGTAGCGCTGGCAATCAGAATGATAAATGTGAGCCCATACCAACCGCACCAAGCCCCGCCAGCGGCAAATAATTTGGCGTCTCCCCTTCCAAGCCCATTTATACCCCTGAGGCGCTTATAAAAAACTTCCAAAGCAACAAAGCCAATATAGGCAATGCCTGCGCCAAGAATTGAACTGCCCAAGGCGCCTTGCNCATATGCAAAAATCAAACCCATAGCGATTAAAGGGAAGGTAAGCGCGTCTGGTAATCTAAATGTTTTTAAATCGTGCAAAGCAAGGGCAATGAGCAAACTAAACAATATGCCACCTGAGAAATAAATTATCATAGTACATAATAGGTTGCTATTATAAAAAGAACATAAAAAAGTGGACTAGACGTGCAAGATTATTCATGCAAATGTGTATATATAAATTATAATATCATTAGGGGGCGTTAATGGTTAAAGCATCAGATCTATTTATCGAAGCACTTGAAGAAGAGGGCGTGGAATACATATTTGGTATTCCGGGTGAAGAAAACTTGGATA
>JAESQI010000007.1 GCA_016765255.1 Robiginitomaculum sp.
CTTCTAAAGGAATTACTGCATGTCAAATGGATATCAAAGTAAAAGGATTAGGCTACGAGATTTTAGTGAGTGCATTAAAACAAGCTCGTGATGGCCGTTTACATATCTTAGGTAAATTAACGGATACAATTTCAGCTCCTGCTGAAAGCGTTAAAGAACATGCGCCAACAATGGTTACGCGAAGAGTGCCTAACGAATTTATTGGTGCTTTAATTGGACCTGGAGGGAAAGTAATTCAAGAGATGCAAAAAGAAACTGAGACAACTATCGTTATTAACGAAGATCCAGTTACTGAAGAAGGTATCGTTGAAATTTTAGGTGTTGGAAAAGAAGGTATTAATGCTGTTTTAGCAAAAATTGATGCGATATTATTCAAACCAGAAAAAGATAGCGTTTACGAAGTAAAAGTAATAAAAATGTTAGATTTTGGTGCTGTTGTAGAATATATGGACGCCCCAGGAAACGAAGTTTTATTACACGTAAGTGAATTAGCTTGGGAACGTACAGAAAATGTAAGTGATGTTGTAAACATGGGAGATGTTTTTGATGTGAAATACTTTGGTTTAGACCCAAGAACTCGTAAAGAAAAAGTGTCTCGTAAAGCTCTTTTACCAAAACCAGAAGGTTTTGTAGAAAGACCACCAAGAGATAACAACAGAGGACGTGACAATCGCGGTAGAGATAACCGAGGTCGTGATAACAGAAGAGACGATAGAAGACCAAGAGAAGACAGAAAGGACTCTTAATTCTATTTAAAATCATAAAACTAAGAAAGCATCAAATTATTTTGATGCTTTTTTTATGGTTCACTATTTTATTCTATTCAGATTTAGTTTCTTTGTATTCCATTTATGAAAATCCAACGAATTACATATCTATCTTTAGGAAGCAATCAAGGAGATAAACTTAAAAACCTACAAAATGCAATCAATTTAATTGCAGAAAAAGTTGGTGGAATATTAAAAATCGCTAGCATATACAATACTCCTGCTTTAGGATTTAAAGGGAATGATTTCTTAAATACTTGTGTAAAGGTTTCTACCTATTTACAACCCGAAATGTTAATAACTCGATTGTTGGAAATTGAGAAAAACTTGGGTAGAGTTAGAAACGAAAGTAAAAATTACAGCAATCGGGAAATTGATCTCGATATTTTATTATTTGATGATGAAATTATTTTTTCAAAAGAATTAATTGTTCCGCATCCAAGAATGTTAGAACGTAAGTTTGTTTTGGCTCCACTTGCAGAAATTGCAAAAAACACGATACATCCTATTGAGAAGATGTACATTTCTAAGTGTTTAGACAATTGCAATGACAACTCTGAAATTACTCAGTTAAAGGAGCAATTGANCCGACCAATTCCGTTGACAGAAAAATACAATTACATTGCCATTGAGGGTAATATTGGCGCTGGAAAAACTAGTTTATCCAAAATGATGTCTGATGAGTTTAATGCCAAAGTTGTATTAGAGCGTTTTGCAGACAGTCCTTTTTTACCCAAATTTTACGAAGACGAAGAACGCTTTGCTTTTCCATTAGAAATGAGTTTTTTGGCAGATCGGTATCAGCAATTAACTGATGACTTGGCACAATTTGACNTGTTTAAAAATCTAATCGTTTCTGACTACTATATTTTTAAGTCCCTAATTTTCGCACAAGTTACCTTACAAAAAGAAGAATACAAATTGTACAGAAAAATGTTCGATTTAATGTATAAGGAAATTACCAAGCCCGATTTATATGTGTATTTATATCAAAATACTGATCGATTAATTAAAAACATTCAAAAAAGAGGGCGAAAATATGAACAAAATATTTCTGCTGATTACCTTGATAAAATTCACAATGGCTATAATAATTTTATCAAAACACAACAAAACCTAAATACCCTTATTATAGATGTATCTCAACTAGATTTTGTAAACAGTTCTGATGATTATAATTTCATCATTCAAACCATTAACAATTATTAATTGTTGCTTCTTATTTTTTAAGTTCTAACTTTTCTGCAAGATAATCACAAAAATCGCGCATGGTTGCACTCATTTTTTGATCNTCNGTTGCNCGTTCAAAAGTNTCAGNCATNGCNACNAANGTTTGATGNAAAAATTGTTTCATTTCATCAACAGGCATGTCTTTTGTCCACANATCCATTCGNAANGTNTCTTTTTTTACCGAATCCCAAACAGAAAGCATTATTGCTTTAGATTCCGCATCTTTTACGCCTCCATCTTCTGCTGTCCAAGAAATGGCTTCTGGAACTTTATTTTCATCCAATTCTACTACAAATTTAATTTCTGAGGTATGTTTTACTGCCATTATTTTTTNGGTTTGTATTTTGATTTTTTAAATAGTTCTTCTGTGTTTGCTTCCAATAAATCTGCCACTGAAGCATTGTTGNGTTTCATATAAGATCTTACAATTTGCCATCCAAACCAAGTTCCTATTCTTCCTGGTGACAAATTATCTTGAGATCTATAAAATTTTGAAAAAGGAGCATCTTCTATAAACCGATTGTTCAATTTTGTTTCTGTACTATAGAGTAATTTGTTTTCTATAAAGTATTTCCAAATCTCACTTTCATTGGCTATCGCCCAATCTAATTTTATTTTTTCAAATCCAATTTTTTCTTCATCAGTCAATACTGGAAGGTATATATCTAAAAGATACAACCTTTTTCCAGCCTGAATCATTTTACTTAAAAAAGTTCTGTCAGAAAATATTTGAACTTGGGTGTCTATAATAGCATTGGCAACATCTACAATAAGGTGCTCTTTATGATAGTTTTGCTTGATGTATTTCGGGAAATTACTATAGAACGGGTGTTCTTTTCCCAAATACACATCCAAAGAAATAAGTAATTGATCATTGATGTAAATCACTTTACTTTCATAATCTATGTTGCTTATCAGTGTTGTCACTTCAGGAACAACAAACTGTGGACTATAAAACTTTATATATTTAAAAAGAGTAGTCAATTGTTTTTCCTCGTTCTCAAAACTTGTGAATACTTTTTGAGTTTCATTAAGCAGCTCTCTTTCATCAGTATTTTGCAACTTTTGAATCCAAATGCTATCAGGAACTCCTTCTGGGAAAAAGTGCGGATATAGTTGTTTGGTTTCTGTAAGAGTAGCAGGTGTTGTGGCATAAAAATCAATATCAAATCTCGAAACAGAAAATGCAACATCTACAGCACTTACATCAATTTCATTTTCAGCTGAAAAATTGCATGAAATGAACGTTGTAGAANGTAGTATGATGAAAAACCTGTTACGCATTATCTTCGTATATTTGCTCCTAATTTAGAAACGACAAAAGTACTAAAATAGTTTGTATATGAATGCAGAAAAAGCAACAGAACATATTGTAAATTGGTTATTGACGTATGCAAAGAATGTCAATGTAAATGGTTTTGTTGTAGGTGTTTCTGGCGGAATAGATTCTGCTGTTACCTCTACCTTATGTGCAAAAACGGGTTTACAAACTTTATGTATAGAAATGCCTATTCATCAAGCAAAAAACCAAGTAACTAGGGCAAATGAACACATAGAGAATTTAAAAAAAAAATTCAACAATGTACGCTCAATAAAGGTTGATTTGACAAGTTCTTTTGAAAACTTTAAAGCGATTGTCCCCCCGGCTCAAGCATCAGCAAAAGTAAATTTATCCTTAGCCAATACAAGAGCAAGGTTACGAATGACCACATTGTACTATTTTGCCGGTCTAGAGGGGTTGCTTGTTGCAGGCACTGGAAACAAGATAGAGGATTTCGGTATAGGGTTTTTTACAAAATACGGATATGGCGGTGTAGATTTAAGTCCAATTGCAGATTTATTAAAATCAGAAGTATATAAATTGGCTACCTATTTAGGTGTTTCAAAAGAGATTCAAAATGCGCAACCAACGGATGGTTTGTTTGGAGATAGTCGTACAGATGAAGATCAAATTGGGGCCTCATATGATGAATTAGAATGGGCTATGGAAATGACTGTTAAAGGAAAAAATAACAATGCCTTTTCTGAGAGAGAGCAAGTTGTTTTTGAAATTTACACAAGGTTAAACGCCAATAATCAACACAAAATATTGCCGATACCAGTCTGTTTAATTCCTGAAAATTTAAAGTAGGTTTGCAGCTATCATCATTTTATTAATTCTATTATAAGCTCTCTTCTTAGAACCATTATTAATAGAAAATGGTAGCATAATAAATAATTGAATAATTTTAAATATTCTTAGCGTTTTTTATTACTTTTTTTCCTTAGCAGCTACTGATATACAAAAAAAGACAATCCATTATATTAAGCGACTTAAATAACTCTATTTAACTTATCTGACAGTCTTTTTTTAAGACTCAAATAATTGGAAATTAATTCCAAATCTGCTCTTGTAGACTTTTGAGACTTAGCCTCTTCAACAATTTCGTTGATTTTTTTTTCGATTAAAATTCTCCGCAAGTTTAAAATTACTGCTGGCACAGCTTTAGGGAGTATTTTTTTTATTATATCAGGTAAAAAAATTCCTTTTCTTCCCCAATCACTTACAAGATACTTTTCTTCATCCATCAATATGCTTGTAACTTCATTAGCAATTAACTCATTTTTGTGGTTTATTAACTGCTCAATAACTATTTTTTCTTGCTGATTTAATTGATGTATCAATTCGTAATACACGGCTTTATAAACATCATTGGTAAATTCAATTTCGTCTTCTTGAAGATTTAAGTACAATTCTTTTGACACTTGATTGCTATACGATTCATTTTCTATAGTTATCTTCCCTTCCTCATCTTCTTTCTCAATAGTATCTACAAAATCAACCTCTTCATTTCCATATAATAACAGAGTTCGTATGACCTCTTTTTCTAAAATACCTAATTGATCTACTTCTTCAAGCGCAACATCTTGTTTTTTAACTACTTCAAATGATGTGTGACCGCCTTGATGCTTTTTTGCTTCTTCTTTATCTGTTTTAGAAATAATTTGTGCCAGCTCACTAAACAGTACACGCTCGGAAATCTCCATAATACGAGCACATTCTTGTACATATACTTCACGTTGAATAGTATCCGGAATTTTAGATATACTCGTTACAATATCTCTAATCAATCCAGCTTTTTTTACTGGATCATTTTGAGCATTTTTCATCAACAAAGACACCTTGAAACTAATAAAATCTTGTGCTGATTCTTCTAAATATGATGCTAACTCAGTAACCGAATGTGATCTTGCAAAACTATCTGGATCCTCTCCATCTGGAAACGACACTACTCGTACATTCATTCCTTGTTCCAAAATCAAATCAATTCCTCGAATAGAAGCCCTTATACCCGCAGCATCACCATCAAAAAGCACTGTAATATTTTGTGTCAATCGTCTTACCAAGCGAATCTGATCTGAAGTTAAAGCTGTACCAGAAGAAGCTACCACATTTTCTATTCCAGATTGATGAAAAGAAATTACATCGGTATATCCTTCTACTAAAAAACAATTGTCTTGCTTCGCAATTTCTTTTTTAGCTTGATAAATTCCGTATAAAATTTTACTCTTATGGTAAATATCACTTTCGGGTGAATTTAAATACTTTGCTGCTTTTTATCATCAGTTAAAATCCGTCCTCCAAAGCCTAAAACTCTACCAGACATACTGTGAATCGGGAACAATACACGGCCTTTAAAACGGTCGAATTGCTTGTTTTCTTTCACAATACTCAACCCTGTAGAAGCCAAGTATTTTAAATCATACCCTTTGGCTAAGGCTGCTTTTGTAAAATTATCCCATTCGTCTTTACAATACCCTAAATCAAATTTTTTGATTGTTTCATCTCTAAAACCACGTTCTTTAAAATAAGAAAGACCGATAGCCTTACCTTGTTGAGAGTTAAGCATCAAGTCATGAAAGTAATCTTTGGCAAAATTAGATACTACAAACATACTTTCGCGCTCGTTTAACTGCTGCTTTTGCTCATCTGTTTGCTCCGTTTCTTCAATCTCTATATTGTATTTG
>JAESQI010000030.1 GCA_016765255.1 Robiginitomaculum sp.
CCTGGCTAGAGCGCGCTGGTACTCCCCCGCAGACGGAGACGCAGATCAAGGCGCTGTGCGCTACCAGGTGGGATACGCTGGGCGGCGGCACATCCCAAAGTCAAAGCTGTTGACTTATGCGAATTTGACCCAGCCTTAGATGTTAGCGACATAACCGCTTTAATCGCAGGTCGGTGGTTTGCAGAGCTACTTATGGGCTATCAATCCCGTTCTTAATCCAGTTTGGCAAGTCCACCATTTTTAAGCCAGTGATACACCGCACGAACCGACATAATTTCTCCGCCCTCAGGCCTTGCTGGTGAGCCGCTGGGGTTCCAACCATATACATCGAAGTGCATCCATGCTTGCTCCTTTTGACCCCCTTTCACACCAACAAATTTTTGCAAAAATAACGCGGCTGTGAGGGCCCCTCCAAAACTAGAGCCTGAATTTTTCATATCGGCAATTGGTGAGCGTAATAGGCTCATATAAGGACTCCAAAGCGGCATGTTCCAAATTGGATCAAATTGCTGTTCTCCGCATTTCAGTAGTGCGGCTATAGGCGCGTCTGTGTTAGAAAAGAACGGAACGATTGTTGGCCCCATTGCAACGCGCGCCGCACCTGTCAGAGTGGCAAAGTCTATGATCAATGCAGGATCAGATTCAGACGCCTTTGTCAGAGCGTCCCCTAATACCAAGCGCCCTTCGGCGTCCGTATTATCAATTTCAACCGTTAGACCTTTACGAGATGACAACACATCACCGGGCCGAAACGCATTGCCCGACACTGAATTTTCCGCCACTGCTAATAACACATGCAAACGAATTGGCAATTTTGCGGCCATAATCATTTCGGCAAGAGCCAATGCATGGGCCGCCCCGCCCATATCTTTTTTCATCATCCGCATACCAACGGCGCTTTTCATATTGACCCCGCCCGTATCAAAGGTGATCCCCTTACCAACAAGTGCCAAACGCGGGGCGTTCTTGTCCCCCCATTCAAGCTCAACCAAACGAGGGACTTCATGGGCAGCACGACCTACGGCGTGGATCATCGGGTAGTTTTGCGCCAGCAAGTCATCGCCGATGACCGCGCTTAATGTGGCGCCATATATATCCGCCAAATTCTGTGCGGCGCCCTGTAAAGCCACAGGCCCCATATCGCTGGCGGGCGTATTGATCAGGTCTCGCCCAAAATGTAGGGCTTTGACAATCGACATTGATTCAACCGCGTCACTTTCTTCCCCTAACACCAGCGTAGACGGCATCGGTTTTTTTGATAAGTATTTTGAAAATTTATACGCGCCCATACCCCAAGCCACAGCCATCAAATTTATATCCATGTCTTTTGGCGCACTTGTAATTTCATAAAATCCGGGCGCTAATTTCTGCGCTAAACTCCCGACACGTAGCGCGCTATTTGCGTAGCCATTATCCAATCCAGCCCCAAACAATACGCAGGAAATATCCCCATTGGCATCAGGAACCAGCACAGCTTGGCCTGCTTTAGCGGCGAAATCATGGGTTTTGATATATGTGGTCTGCGGTTTTGACATTCCCAACAGGCGGGTTTTGATGTCATCTGGGCGGCATATATGGATAGGAATAATGCGGACTTTGTCAGGCAAATCAGCTTTTTGAATTAAATAGGCGCACATAATGGTCAGCTTTCCATAATTTAACGGTTATTAACCGTATTCGTTTACATTTGTTAACTAAATTTTGACGCAATGCAACGAAACATAGAGCAAAGGTTAACAAAGTTAAAATATTTTCAAACCTGAGAGCACATCTGCTTAAAGACGACCGACACTGTAGGATCATGCCATGATTAGATCATCTTGTTTAAAATTTACATTGTTGATGGCAAGCGCCATCAGTTTATCTGGGTGCGGTTTAGCCAGTTTACCCAAAGGGTATACTCCTGTTGAAAAACAGGCCTTAAATGACCTTAACGTGTCAAACTATACACCGCGCACAGCGGATGAAAGAGCTGCGGTTCTGACACAGGACTTATTTGCACAAGCTGCTTTCTGGTCACGAGAATATGATCTCAATCCCGCTGACCTCGAAGCTGCAGTTAACCTATCTAGTACTTTGCGGCGTCTTGGTAACCCAGGCCAATCGATTGAAATTGCTACCCAAACCCGGGCACTTTATCCGCGTGACGTCGATTTGATGACAGAGTTAGGCGCAAGCCTTATTGCCAATAACCAGCCACAAAAAGCTCTTAAAATTATTGATAACGCCATTCGTATGCGGCCTCAACACTCTAGGCTTTGGTCGATGAAAGGGGCGGCTTTTGATCAATTGGAAATGTTTGATCAATCCAGTCAGCATTATTCCAAAGCACTACAACTCTCTCCAAATGATCCAAAAATCATGACCAATATCGGCTTGAGTTACGCTCTCCAAGGTGACCCCCAAACGGCAGAAGTCTGGCTACGCCGCGCCGCAAGTTCACCCCGTGCAAGTGCCAATACCAGACAAAACCTTGCTCTCATATTGAGCTTACAAGGCAAGACTGATGAAGCAGAAAATTGGACACGTATGGATAATGAACAATCTTCACAGCAGTCCCATACACCCTACAGAGATAATTTTCGAAAAGATAATTTGCGAGGGGCGGCAACACAAATGCACCCCCGTGGAGCCGCTAGGCCTTACCAGATGTCACAACGTCTGCCAAACCCAATACATAAATCATTGCCATACAGAACGGCTCCCACCGCAGGTCAAATGCCCAGTGCGCGGCGCGTGTCAACTACACAGCATCGGCCCAGATCATTATCTGCGTATTCACCGCAATTAAACGGAGGCCCCAAAACGGCAAGTGACGCCGCACGACTCGCCGCCAAGAAAATATCAGAGCCACAACAGCAAACAGTTGTACCCGACAATGTGCTAGAAAAAATAGCGCGCAACAACCGCTCTAAAAAAGATATTGCCATACAAACCAACGCCTATAATGCACAAATGGCCCAGCAAAGAGCTGCACAATATTACGCCCAACAGGCCCAGAGACCAAATATAGCGCCGCAACAATTACCCCCAAATGCCTATTCGCAATTTAACCCCTACGTTAGAGTGCCTGTACAATCACAAACAAATGTGCGCGTACCCGCCCGTAGCAGGCGGAGATAATTTTCTGACTTTCATCATTATTTATTTTTGGTAAGTTTTAATGAATAGTCTTCTTACAAATTTGCCTTCATCCGCATCGCCGCTGGTGTAAGGACGACAATAAATAAGACGGGTAAGAAAAACACAATCATTGGAACCGTAAGCTTAGCAGGTAAGGCCGCTGCTTTTTTCTCAGCCGACATCATACGCATAGCCCTGTTTTCCTTTGCCATAGTCCGCAAAGCATCACCGAGCGGTGTTCCGTATTTTTCTGATTGAATGAGCGCGGTTGAAACAGCGCGGATCCCCGCATGATTATTTCTGCGACCAAAATTTTCATAGGCTTGACGACGGCTTTGTAGGTAGGAGAGTTCCGCAGTTGTCAAAGAAAATTCCTCTGCAAGTTCAATAGATGTTTCTGCCATTTCTCTTGAAACTTTGCCAAAGGCATGCTCAATTGACATTCCTGATTCCACGCAAATCAAAAGTAAATCTAGCGCGTCAGGGAACACTGGTGTTATAGATGCCAATCGTTTACTGGCTTTATTTTTCAAGTAAATTCCTGGGGCATAATACCCAAGTAAAGCCAATGCAAATGTACCCAGCCAACATTGGCTTGTTTTCCACTCAAAGGGATTTAACAAAACGAAATACAAAATACCAAAGACAAATAATAATATTGGCATAGCGAGGCGGAAAAAATAAAACATATAAATGGGGCGCTGTCCACGCAATCCTGCCTGCTGTAATTTATCTTTCAAATCAGACGCGGCCAATAATTTTTCGAGAGATAGATTATCGACTAAGTTTTTGACAAACCCTTTATTATTAGAGCGCAAACTATTTTGGTTCTCTAAATCCTTCATACGGTTTTTACGCAAGCTTTCACGTTCATTAGCGATGCCGCCCATACGTTTTTTTAATGTATCGCCCTCAAGTAATGGGGCAAGTAAAGTGTATAAAGTGCCAACAGCAGCCAGAATGACGATTGCCGTTAACACTGATCTGAACATGTCTATGGAGTCTGCACCCATTAGTCTTACCTTTAAAACTTAAAGTTAATCATTTTACGCATCACAACAATCCCAAGGATCATCATTACAGCACTAATCATCAAATTGGTTTGTCCTGTTTTAGTCGTATATAAATCCATCATATAATCAGGTGATGACATAGACACCATCAGCATTACACCCGGCGGTAATACGCCAATAATGATTGCAGATGTTTTTGCTTCAGCAGACATCGCCTTAATTTTTTCGCGCAACAGCTTTCTCTCCCGTAACACTGTTGACAAATTATCAAGAGACTCGCCTAGATTACCACCNGTAGAGCGTTGAATATTGAGGACGGTTCCAAAAAAATTAACCTCAGCTAAGGGCATACGTTCAAACATTTTTTCGATACAAATTTCGATGGGAACACCGACACTTTCAGCCTCAACCAACAATCTAAATTCACTCTGAATAGGTTCTGGTGTTTCGTGCGCTATCATGCGCAGGCAATCGCCAAGCGGCAAGCCAGTGCGCACACCCCGTACAATAATATCCATTGCGTCTGCAAACAGAGCCGTGAATTTTTTTTGACGTCGCGTAATGATCATATTTAAAAACCAGCGCGGCACACCGAAACCTAATGCAAATCCTATACCGATACTGATCAGAGGGGACATCCCAAAAAGGAGTGGTATTCCGCCCGTTACGGCACCAATGATAGCAGACATTATTATAAAATTTTGCGGCGTTGTAGACAGATTTGCGTGCAAAAGCTTAGCCCGTAAAGATTTTTTAGCTTTTACGCGTTCTTTCTGATTTTGCTCTAATTCTTCCAAAGAACTTTCTATCTGTTTTCGCCGACTGCTTTGATCATCAACCTTCATAAATGAAAATATTGAAGATTTGTCATTCCCGCCGCGCCCACCTATGGAAAGAACACGTTTTTGAGCTTTGCTTTGCCCAGAACCTAGCAACAAATAGCCAATAATAAAGATGGCGAGACCGCCCATAGCTGCAAGTATTGTGCTCGGCTCCATTAGTCCTCACCCGCCGCGTCTAGGGCCTCGGCCAATTCTTTTTCCAAATTAAAATAACGGGCACGATCCCAAAATGCAGGTCTCGCGATACCCGTTGATTTATGCTGTCCAATAATATTGCCGTCCGCGTCTTCCCCGTCCATTTCGTAGAGCAGTAAATCCTGAGTGACAATAACGTCCCCCTCCATGCCAAGCACTTCGGTTATGTGGGTTATACGCCTTGACCCATCGCGCAAACGTGCCGCCTGAATAACAATATCGACTGAACCAACGATCATTTCGCGGATTGTGCGCATGGGAAGACTAAACCCGCCCATAGTGATCATGCTTTCAAGTCTTGCAAGGCCTTCACGAGGGGAGTTAGCATGCAATGTACCCATTGACCCGTCATGGCCCGTATTCATGGCTTGCAACAAATCAAATGCTTCTGGGCCACGAACCTCACCCACAATGATGCGTTCTGGGCGCATCCGAAGACAGTTTTTTACCAAATCGGACATGGTAACTTTACCCTTGCCTTCAAGGTTTGGCGGGCGCGTTTCAAGTCGCACTACATGTGGTTGTTGTAGTTGCAATTCCGCCGCGTCTTCACATGTAATGATCCGTTCATCGGGATGTATGAAAGCCGTTAAACAATTTAACAATGTTGTTTTTCCAGAGCCCGTACCGCCAGAAATTACGATATTACACTGGCAAGCGCCGATAATTTGCAACACTTTTGCGCCCGCAGGTGAAATAGATTTAAAGCCAACTAAATCTTCTAGTGTTAATTTGTCTTTCTTAAATTTTCGAATAGTCAATGTCGGCCCGTCAATTGCAAGGGGTGGTGCGATAACATTGACCCGTGAACCATCCAATAGGCGAGCGTCACAAATAGGGGAACTCTCATCAACACGCCTGCCAACTTGGCTCACTATGCGTTGACAAATATTCATCAATTGTTGGTTGTCACGAAACCGAATATTAGTTTTTTCCATCTTCCCATCGGTTTCAATAAACACATTTTTATAACCATTGACCATGATGTCGGCGATATCATCACGCATAAGGAGAGGCTCTAGGGGGCCATAGCCAAGAATATCATCACATATTTCGCTGATGAGTTGCTTTTGCTCAACGATAGACAGGCGAACATTACGAATAGCAATAATTTCATCAACAATCGTACGAATTTCTTCCCGGGCTGCATCAGGTTGCATCCCAGCCAAGGCCGAAACATCAATCGTTTCAAATAACGCATTAAATATAGTAGATTTTGTTTCGTAATATGCATCCGACGCACTGTCACTGCGTTGACGATTAGCGGGCGGAGCTTTCGCGCTCGAAGCCTCTTGCTCTTGCTCTTGCTTTTGCTTTTGCTTTTCTACTGGACTTGGCGCGTCGTCAACAGTTTTGACTGCGGCATTTCCACTTGGTCGTTTCCCAAACATAAGGCTCTATTTCCGTTTTATCAATTTTGCTAAAAAAGAATGACTTTTCTTGTCTTCCGTTTCATTTATTGCTTTTGGGGGTTTGCGTTTTTTCTTTAAACTCAACCCTTTTTTAGTTTTTGTTTGCGTTTGGA
>JAESQI010000031.1 GCA_016765255.1 Robiginitomaculum sp.
CCAAACTTTTCCGGCTTACTAATACCGAGCAAGCCAGCATTCCCGAGTGTTTTGAACAGTTTATGGGCTGGAAATATGCCCTCTTCTTCCCACTGGTCGACATAAGGGTTAATATCATCTTTGATTATTTTTTCCGTTGTACGTTGGATTTGGCGGTGTTCATCTGTATAAAAATCCATGTTATTTTCCTTTGTCTATAGTCAGTTTATTATCGGTTCCAAAAGCAGCTATGCTTTTTTATCTTCCGATTCCTCTGGCTCAATAAGCAATATTAAATCATCTTTAGAAATTTGCGCGCCTTGTTCACCTTCAAGTTCCACAATAACGCCAGAAACCTGCGCAAGGATATCGTGTTGCATTTTCATCGCCTCAAGCACTGCAAGCTTATCATCTTTTTTCACATGATCACCAAGCTTCACAGACACTTCAATAAGCGTACCATGCATAGGCGCGATAACCCGACCACCGCCTGCTTCACCTGCCGCCTGTTTTGCAACAGAAAACTCATTGCGAAAGCTCAAGACATGCCCGTCTAAATCAATATCAATACACCCAGGGGCGCTCAGTTGATAACTCACGGATACACGTTGCTGCCCTACGACCAATTTTGCACGGTTAGGCTGGCGCTCTAAGACTGTCACTTCAAGAATATCCTCACCGATACAGACTTCATACGCTCCACTAGTCCGCGTGGACACAGTCAGCGAAACGGCATCTTCGTCGCTACCGTATTTATAATATGAGGTAAGCTTGCCTTGCGTACTCCAATTAATTAGTTCGTCGCTTATGCCTAATGATTTGGCACGAGTGGACTGCGCACTATTTTCATAATCAAGCACAGCGGCAATCACTACTGATGTACTGGATTGATAACCTTCGCTAAGTTGCTTCTCAGTGAAGTTTTCCGCTATAAATGCCGTTGTTGCTTCACCGTTTATAAAAGTTTCTTTATTTAAGATATCAACAATAAAGCCTTTATTGGTCGTGACACCAAACAATTGCGTTTCCTTAAGCGCGCGGCTGAGACGGTTGATGGCAATATCGCGTGTTTCGCCCCATGCGATGACTTTAGCAATCATCGGATCGTAGAACGGTGATATTTCGGAACCAGTTTCAATCCCTGCGTCATTACGAATACCTTCGCCGTCGCTTGGGTTCCATAAAGACACTTTCCCTGTCATAGGTAGAAAGTCTTGAGAAACATCCTCGGCATAAAGCCGCGCTTCGATGGCATGGCCGCTTAGCGAAATGTCGCTTTGCTCAAGACCTATATCTTCGCCTTGCGCAACTTTTATCTGTAGCGCAACAAGATCAACCCCTGTCACCATCTCTGTCACTGGATGCTCGACTTGTAGCCGTGTGTTCATCTCCAAAAAGTAAAATAAATCATCTTCACCTAGCAGAAACTCAACAGTACCCGCCCCAACATAATTTATGCTTCTTGCCGCTTCGACTGCAGCCGCGCCCATTTGCACACGTAACTCTTCGGTTAAAACCGGGCACGGAGATTCTTCAATTACCTTTTGATGACGGCGCTGAACCGAACAATCCCGCTCGCCGAAATGTACAGTATTTCCTGATTGATCAGCAAATATCTGCACCTCGACATGGCGGGGGCGCATAACTGCTTTTTCTAAAATAAGCTCGTCGCTACCAAAGGCATTTTTAGCTTCTGACCGCGCCGACTGCAGAGCATCCACAAGGTCTTTATTATCCATGACAAGCCGCATACCGCGCCCGCCGCCGCCTGCCGCAGCTTTGACCATAANCGGGAATCCGATTTTATCTGCTTCTCTAACGAATGCAGAATCGGTTTGTTCGTCGCCCTCATAACCAGGCACACAAACAACGCCCGCTTTAATCATTTTTCTTTTCGCAGCAGCCTTATTNCCCATCAAAGCGATAGCCTCTGGACTTGGCCCAATAANCACCAAACCGGCGTCGACACATGCTTTGGCAAAATCAGCATTTTCCGATAAAAACCCATAGCCAGGATGGATCGCCCCTGCACNNGTCTGCTTGGCAGCAGCCAGAACTTTTGCGCTGTCCAAATAACTTTCAGCTACAGGAGCCGCGCCAATACACATCGCCTCGTCCGCGAATTTTACGAATGGAGCCGAAGCATCTGCTTCCGAATATATAACAATCGTGCGGTAACCTTGAGCTTTTGCACTTGTAAGTATGCGCAAGGCAATTTCGCCTCTATTTGCCACTAAAATACTGTTGAATTTAGCCATAACTACGCTTTCTTATCTGCCATTTCGGTTGCGGAAACTGCCCATTTAGGCTTGCGCCTCTCAAGGAATGAAGACACGCCTTCCACACCCTCTTCGCCCAGTAAACAGACGACAAAGCTTTCCGCTGCCTCTTTAGTTTGCTCTTCTTTAGTCAGGTTAGGCATAGCAATAACCAATTTTTTTGTGGCCGCAACAGCACCTGGCGCACAGCGGAACAATTGTTTTTGAACCGCCTTAATTGCTGAATTCATCTCTGCACTACCATCACAAACTTCGTCAGCTAAACCCAAGCGTTTTGCTTCATCGCCCATAAATGTTGCAGCCGTCATCAACAAACGACGGCCATTACTCGCGCCAAGACGCTGATAAACAAATGGGGTGATTTGCGCCGGGTTTAGCCCGATCATAGTTTCCGTTAATGAAAACCTTGTTTTCGCATCCGTAATGACAACATCGCCCGTACAAACGAGGCCAAAACCGCCCGCCATAGCGGCCCCCTCAACAGCCATTATTGTGAGCTGAGGCAATTCGTTAACCACATTAAACATTTTTCCGCCCAACAGGCTAAGTTCAATCACAATATTACGCCTCTCCTCAGGCGCGGCTTCAAAGGTCGCCTTAAATGCTTTTAAATCGCCACCCGCACAAAAAATGCCGCCGCGTCCGCGAAATGTAACGCCGCGAATATCGCGCCGTGTTTCAAGAGCTGCGCATAAATCTATGACACCTTGAACACGGTTCTTCGATAATGGATTGCGAATTTCCGGTTGATTAAACCACACTGTTAACCAACCATTTTCAAGTTCAAGGTCTATTTCTTTGCAGACTGGTAAATTTTTCATAATGAATTCTTTCTGTTATCGCCTTAAATACGTCAATCATTTTTCTTAAATACGAGCAACACCGAAGCTATTGGTTTGTACCTTACGGCTACGGGCTTCCCAGCATGTCTCAAGCGCGAACCCTATCACTTTNCGGGTATCACGCGGGTCAATCATGCCGTTATCAAGCAAACGTCCTGACGTGTAGAAAGCATCTGACTGAGGCTCAAAAACATCTAAAATTTCTTGCTTTTTCATGGCAAATATTTGTTCGAGTGGCTCAGTTATCTCGACGCCCTTACGTTTAGCGATCGCCCGCCCAACAACATCCATTGTCGTTGCGGCCTGCTCCCCGCCCATCACGCCTGTTTTAGCATTTGGCCATGTGAATAAAAAATCAGCATCATAGGCATAACCGCACATGCCGTAATTCCCAGCGCCGAAACTCGCACCAATATAAAGTGAAATTTTAGGAACGCGCACATTGGTCACAGCCTGTATCATTTTAGACCCGTGCTTGATCATCCCCCTTTGCTCAAACTGAGTACCCACCATATATCCAGTGATATTATTCAAAAAAACAATGGGCATATCCATCTGGTCGCAAAGTTGGAAAAACTGAGTGGCTTTAGCCGCACTCTCCGGATCAAATGGTCCGTTATTGCCGATAATGCCAACCGCATAGCCTAATATCTTGGCCTGCACGCAAACTGTCTCCGCACCAAAATCAGGCTTGAACTCTAAAAAATCAGATCCATCAACAAGCCGCGTCAACACTTCACGTACATCATATGGCTTTCTATAATCCACAGGCACGACGCCGGCAAATTCGTCTGCGCTATACAGGGGTTGCTCTACATCATGTTTGGGCAAAGACTCGCAGCCTTTATTCCAATCAAGGTTGCCAATAAGGTCGCGACAAATTTGCAGACCATGAGCATCATCTTCAGCTAAATATTCAACAAGTCCGGAGATCGTCGCATGCATTTCCGATCCGCCAAGTTCTGCAGCATCGGCGATTTCGCCTGTTGCCGCCTGCACAAGNGCCGCGCCAGCCAGCGCGGCCATACCATTTTTCTTAACGCCAATCACATAATCGCTCATGCCAGGCAGGTACGCACCGCCAGCCGTAGAAGGCCCGTGAAGAACAGCAAATGTCGGAATGCCTGCCGCGCTTAATTTAGCCAACCGACTAAACAACCCGCCGCCAATCGCCCACATTTCAACTTCGTAGGCCATTAAGTTCGCACCCGCACTCTCCACAAGATTGATCAGAGGCAGTTTGTGCTTCAAGGCAAAGTCCATGACTTTAATCGCTTTATCCGCACTCACAGACGTAGACGCGCCTGCATTGATGCCGCTATCACTAACCATAATTGCGCATCTCACGCCGCTGACAAACCCGATGCCAGTGATTTGGCTTGCGCCAGGCAGACTCTTTTCCGGATCCTTCTCATCGACCAAATAATTGGCCATATTAAATAGCTCTAGAAATGGCATCCCCGGATCAAGCAAGTGCTTTAACCGATCGCGCGGTAAGAGCTGCCCTCTTTGTTCAAAGCGCGCCTTGCGCTTTGCTGAAAATGTTTCCGCCCTCGCTTCTAGGCCGCGCATTTTATCGACAAGCGACAACATGTCTTCGCGGTTTTGTTTGAAACCATCTGATGTTACGGAAATTTTGGATTTAAATATTGTCATTAGAACTCTCTATTTATCATTCGTTGTGTTGCGACGCCTTGAACTATAGATTTTGGTACTTGGATAGAATGCGCCAGTAAAATCTGCGCATAGGCCTTGCCTTGCGGGTCGTTGCGCAGACTAGCCATACCGCCGCCGCCCAGCACATCGTGCAACAGGTAATTTATAGCCGAAGTTCCTAGCAGAAGAAAGCGCTCAACCCGAGACGGATTGAAATGGCTAAAATGCGCTTGCACATCACCTTCACTTAGTCCCGCCCATATCCACGGCAAGTATTCTGGTTTACGCGCAATAATGCCAATATTCGCCTTATCGCCTTTATCCCCACTACGTCCCCACGCCAAATCAATTAAGGGAACAACGACCAGTTCCTCGTCAACCTTAGGACAAATCGGTTCTTGAGGCCTAGACTGAGCATCAATGCCAACAGCCGCGAAAATCTCATCTTGAAACGATATGTTTTCCACACCGTCAACATCAATACCAATAAGAAAACCGTCTTTGGGCATCAAAAACGAGAATAAGCGAATAACCGGAGACGGTTTTGGCCGCCCCGCATTAAATATCGACAGCCCTGGCGGCGTGGCCAATGCCAGCCCCGTCATCTCTTTAATCAAAATAACAGCGCCCATTTTACTATTGTGGCGCACACCTACTTTCAAAACCACCTCTTGAGCGCTGCGCGGCGCGTCTTGATTATCGAATTTTTTTCCATATTGACTACCACTGCCAATAACTTCGACACTTGTCTCCGAATACGGATCCAAACGCAGCACTTTCAAGAGACGCTCCGCTCGCTCAAGCCCTGAACTAGCGTATAATTGCGCTTTTTCCTCGGCGTCAAAGCCCGTAAAGCTTATCAGCATACCCGCGCGATACCCATCAATATAAGTCGCGCACACTTTGTAATTTTGCGGTGCAGGCGCGCCCTTGGCACCGCGCACAAGAACATGGTCTTCGGACACTTGCTCCAAGGTCACTTCCGAGAAATCACATATAACGTCTGGCAATTTATAGGCTTGCGGGTCACCAATCTCGTAAACCATCTGCTCTGCTACCGTGGCCTCTGACACGAGCCCGCCCGTTCCGGCCGGCTTGCAAACGGTAAAGCCAGCATTGGCGAGAACCTCTACTATCGGATAGCCAATATTGACCAAACTATCTTTGACCAAACGCCAATCTGTGAAATTACCACCCGTAGCCTGTGGGCCGCACTCTATGATATGCCCAGCCAAACTCGCTTGCGACAGTTTATCAAAATCATTTGTCGGCCAATCAAATGCTGCAAGACACACGCCAAGCGTCACGGCGCTATCGACGCAACGACCTGTAATCACGATATCCGCGCCGCTCTTCAGCGCCTTGGCAATGGGCACCGCCCCGAGATAGGCATTTATACTTGCAATTTTTTCTGGGCTTGGAAAGTCTTCGCCCGAGAACATCTCTTTAATCCCCTGACTTGCCAGCTTGCTAGATTGCTCTATCAAATCATCACCGCTAATGACTGCAACCTTCAAATCCAGCCCAGAATCCGCAATCAGCACTCGTAATGCTACACCACAAGCTTCCGGATTAACGCCGCCAGCGTTCGATATAACTTTAATATTTTGACGAGCGATTTGCTTCAAATTACGCTTCATCACCACACTGACAAAATCAACAGCATAACCAAGATTGGCATCAACAGACCGCGCCCGCGCCAGAATCGACATTGTGACTTCCGCTAGATAGTCATAAACAAGATAATCTACATCGCCATTCGCAATGAGCTGCGGCGTCGCAAATGACGCATCCCCCCAATACCCGCTCGCACCGCCTATTCTAATCGACTTGACTGACATTGTATCTGACACTCCTCCAACCTTAATAAAATTTGTATTATTATCTTGTAGTTACGAAAAAAACCACTAATACAAAACGTACGTTCTGTTTGTATCTGATAAAAATATAATATCAATAGAAAACACAACTAAAATAAAAACTAGAAATATTGCCAAGCAGCCAAAGGTTATAGACCACGAAGAAAAGAATGAACATCTGCAAGACATCCTCTAATAAAACTGACCATATAATATGAAATAACGACACAAGAGAGCTACAATTAATGACTTTTGACTTCCATAGATAAAAGGAAACCGCCCGATGCAAAACCCATTTGACAATGAAGAACGGCGCGCCTTTCGCGACACATTTCGTAAATTTGTTGACAAAGAAATCAAACCGTATGCCGACGAATGGGACGAAGCGGGAGAAATTCCTTGGGAATTGCACCAAAAAGCAGGCGCACTTGGGCTGTACGGCTTTGGCGTTGATGAAAAATACGGTGGATTGGGTTTTGACGATGTCTTCATGCGCGCAGCTGCGGCGGAAGAAATGGGGCAGTGCGGCGCAAGTGGTATCGCTGCTACAATGGGGTGTCGCAATATTTCCATTGGCCCGATTCACGATTTCGGTAGTGAAGAGTTAAAGCAACGCGTTTTACCAGATATCCTCAGTGGCCTAAAATCGTCCTGCCTAGCTATAACCGAGCCTTCTGGTGGCTCCGATGTCGCCAATATGCAAACCACGGCCACTCTGGAAGGCGATCATTACATTCTAAAAGGATCCAAGACATTTATCACAGGTGGTATGAAATCTGACTATTTTGTTGTCGGTGCCCGGACGTCTGGGTCTGGATTGTTAGGTGTTTCTTTGTTTTTTGTAGAAATAGACTTCCCCGGATTCTCCAGAACCGCACTTGAGAGAAAAATGGGGTGGTGGTGTTCAGATCAAGCGACCCTTTATTTTGATGATTGCCGCGTGCCCGCACAAAACATGCTCGGTCAAGAGGGCATGGGCTTTTTAGCCATAATGAATAATTTTAATTATGAACGCATCTCTATTATTGCCCAAGCACTCGGCATGATGAAACTGGCGCTCAGTGAATCTATTTCCTACGCAAAAGAACGAAAAACATTTGGCAAACCCTTGATTAAACATCAGGTCATTCGCCATAAAATTGCCGATATGTCAGCCAAGATAGATGCCTGTGAAGCCTATCTCAATCAAATTTGCTGGCAAGTCAATGAAAGCGACATGCCTATTGCTGAAATTAGCAAAGCAAAATTCTTCACCACGAAATCTCTTGAGTATGTAGCAAGTGAAGCCATGCAAATTTTTGGCGGCGCTGGTTATTTGCGCGGAAACCTTGTAGAACGTATCTACCGTGAAGTTAAAGTGCTCTCAATTGGCGGCGGATCAGAAGAAATTATGAAAGATTTAGCGGTCCGGCAAATGGGGTATTAGCGCTCTTTTTTGCGCGACATTACGTGTTGTAGTGAAACGAAGCATACTAAGGGGAAAACATGTATACATCCAATTATGATTGGCTAGATTATTGCA